>NZ_KZ454944.1:3539566-3834439 GCF_002797415.1 Bacillus alkalisoli | reverse complement strand
GAGCATTCCTCTTTCAAACTTTAGATAGTATAAAAGCTATCGAACCATGTTCTTTGAAAACTAGATAACATAAGTAATGTCAAGATACATCAAAAGTATCGTTCATCTTAGTAAATTTTCTTTTTAATAGATATCAATTCGCGATATCGAAATGTTGAGGTGAATTAGAAGCAAGCAGGTCGAGGAAGCGACTGAGCGAACACCGGAGTTTACTTTAGGGTAAATGAGGATGTGAGCGAAGGAGCTGACGAAGAGATGCGAAGCTTATAATTTATCGAACAAGGTTAAGTTATTAAGGGCGCACGGTGGATGCCTTGGCACTAGGAGCCGATGAAGGACGGGACTAACACCGATATGCTTTGGGGAGCTGTAAGTGAGCTTTGATCCAGAGATTTCCGAATGGGGAAACCCACTACTCGTAATGGAGTAGTATCTTTACCTGAATACATAGGGTAATGAAGGCAGACCCGGGGAACTGAAACATCTAAGTACCCGGAGGAAGAGAAAGCAAACGCGATTTCCTGAGTAGCGGCGAGCGAAACGGAATTAGCCCAAACCAAGAGGCTTGCCTCTTGGGGTTGTAGGACACTCAACATGGAGTTACAAAGGAACGGGGTAAATGAAGCGACCTGGAAAGGTCAGCCGTAGAAGGTAAAAGCCCTGTAGTTGAAACTTCGTTCCCTCCTGAGTGGATCCTGAGTACGGCGGGACACGAGAAATCCCGTCGGAAGCAGGGAGGACCATCTCCCAAGGCTAAATACTCCCTAGTGACCGATAGTGAACCAGTACCGTGAGGGAAAGGTGAAAAGCACCCCGGAAGGGGAGTGAAAAGATCCTGAAACCGTGTGCCTACAAGTAGTTAGAGCCCTATGTTTTTTCTTCGGAAAAAACCCGGGTGATAGCGTGCCTTTTGTAGAATGAACCGGCGAGTTACGATCCCGTGCAAGGTTAAGTCGATGAGACGGAGCCGTAGCGAAAGCGAGTCTGAATAGGGCGAATGAGTACGTGGTCGTAGACCCGAAACCAGGTGATCTACCCATGTCCAGGGTGAAGTTCAGGTAACACTGAATGGAGGCCCGAACCCACGCACGTTGAAAAGTGCGGGGATGAGGTGTGGGTAGGGGTGAAATGCCAATCGAACCTGGAGATAGCTGGTTCTCTCCGAAATAGCTTTAGGGCTAGCCTCATGTGTTAGAGTCTTGGAGGTAGAGCACTGATTGGACTAGGGGCCCTCATCGGGTTACCGAATTCAGTCAAACTCCGAATGCCAAAGACTTATCCATGGGAGTCAGACTGCGAGTGATAAGATCCGTAGTCAAGAGGGAAACAGCCCAGACCGCCAGCTAAGGTCCCAAAGTATACGTTAAGTGGAAAAGGATGTGGAGTTGCTTAGACAACCAGGATGTTGGCTTAGAAGCAGCCACCATTTAAAGAGTGCGTAATAGCTCACTGGTCGAGTGACTCTGCGCCGAAAATGTACCGGGGCTAAACGTATCACCGAAGCTGCGGACTGTTCTTACGAACAGTGGTAGGAGAGCGTTCTAAGGGCGTTGAAGCTAGACCGTAAGGACTGGTGGAGCGCTTAGAAGTGAGAATGCCGGTATGAGTAGCGAAAGATGGGTGAGAATCCCATCCACCGAATGCCTAAGGTTTCCTGAGGAAGGCTCGTCCGCTCAGGGTTAGTCAGGACCTAAGCCGAGGCCGAAAGGCGTAGGCGATGGATAACAGGTTGATATTCCTGTACCACCTTCACTCCGTTTGAGCAATGGGGGGACGCAGGAGGATAGGGTAAGCGCGCTGTTGGATATGCGCGTCCAAGCAGTAAGGCTGAGAAGTAGGCAAATCCGCTTCTCATAAAGGCTGAGCTGTGATGGCGAGGGAAATTTAGTACCGAAGTTCCTGATTTCACACTGCCAAGAAAAGCCTCTAGCGAGGAGAATGGTGCCTGTACCGCAAACCGACACAGGTAGGCGAGGAGAGAATCCTAAGGTGAGCGAGAGAACTCTGGTTAAGGAACTCGGCAAAATGACCCCGTAACTTCGGGAGAAGGGGTGCTCTGTTAGGGTGTTAAAGCCCGAGAGAGCCGCAGTGAATAGGCCCAGGCGACTGTTTAGCAAAAACACAGGTCTCTGCGAAGCCGCAAGGCGAAGTATAGGGGCTGACGCCTGCCCGGTGCTGGAAGGTTAAGGGGAGAGGTTAGCGCAAGCGAAGCTTTGAACCGAAGCCCCAGTAAACGGCGGCCGTAACTATAACGGTCCTAAGGTAGCGAAATTCCTTGTCGGGTAAGTTCCGACCCGCACGAAAGGCGTAACGATCTGGGCACTGTCTCAACCAGAGACTCGGTGAAATTATAGTACCTGTGAAGATGCAGGTTACCCGCGACAGGACGGAAAGACCCCGTGGAGCTTTACTGTAGCCTGATATTGAATTTTGGTACAGCTTGTACAGGATAGGTAGGAGCCTGAGAAGCCGGAGCGCTAGCTTCGGTGGAGGCGTCGGTGGGATACTACCCTGGCTGTATTGAAATTCTAACCCGCACCCCTAATCGGGGTGGGAGACAGTGTCAGGTGGGCAGTTTGACTGGGGCGGTCGCCTCCTAAAGAGTAACGGAGGCGCCCAAAGGTTCCCTCAGAATGGTTGGAAATCATTCGTAGAGTGTAAAGGCACAAGGGAGCTTGACTGCGAGACCTACAAGTCGAGCAGGGACGAAAGTCGGGCTTAGTGATCCGGTGGTTCCGCATGGAAGGGCCATCGCTCAACGGATAAAAGCTACCCCGGGGATAACAGGCTTATCTCCCCCAAGAGTCCACATCGACGGGGAGGTTTGGCACCTCGATGTCGGCTCATCGCATCCTGGGGCTGTAGTCGGTCCCAAGGGTTGGGCTGTTCGCCCATTAAAGCGGTACGCGAGCTGGGTTCAGAACGTCGTGAGACAGTTCGGTCCCTATCCGTCGTGGGCGCAGGAAATTTGAGAGGAGCTGTCCTTAGTACGAGAGGACCGGGATGGACGCACCGCTGGTGTACCAGTTGTCTTGCCAAAGGCATAGCTGGGTAGCTACGTGCGGACGGGATAAGTGCTGAAAGCATCTAAGCATGAAGCCCCCCTCAAGATGAGATTTCCTTTAGCGCAAGCTAGTAAGATCCCTGAAAGATGATCAGGTAGATAGGTTCGAGGTGGAAGCGTGGCGACACGTGTAGCTGACGAATACTAATAGATCGAGGACTTAACCAAATTAGAACGATACAATCACTTTCTTGATATGAACACATGTTATCTAGTTTTGAAGGAACATAAAAGAGTGAAAAACTCTTGATTTTCTTTCAAAAGTGACTATAATTATTTTATGTCACACTAATAGTCTGGTAATGATGGCGAAGAGGCCACACCCGTTCCCATACCGAACACGGAAGTTAAGCTCTTCAGCGCCGATGGTAGTTGGGGGCTGTCCCCCTGTGAGAGTAGGACGTTGCCAGGCTATTTAATTTTATAACTAACTGAGACGAGATTATAACAGACTATTAAAACAGTTAATATTTTCTCTATTACCGTTCCACCATAGCTCAGCGGTAGAGCATTCGGCTGTTAACCGAAGGGTCGTAGGTTCGAATCCTACTGGTGGAGCCATGCTTCCATAGCTCAGTTAGGTAGAGCACTTCCATGGTAAGGAAGAGGTCACCGGTTCGAGCCCGGTTGGAAGCTTAAAAAATTCCATTCCGGCCCGTTGGTCAAGCGGTTAAGACACCGCCCTTTCACGGCGGTAACACGGGTTCGAATCCCGTACGGGTCACCAAAGTTTTTTTTCGCGAAGCGAAAATAACTTAACTAAATTACTTAATTTTAGATTATAAATTACTTATTATTATGGAGGATTAGCTCAGCTGGGAGAGCACCTGCCTTACAAGCAGGGGGTCGGCGGTTCGATCCCGTCATCCTCCACCAGAAGTTTACTTCATATTGAAAAAGAGTATATGGAGGGGTAGCGAAGTGGCTAAACGCGGCGGACTGTAAATCCGCTCCCTCAGGGTTCGGCGGTTCGAATCCGTCCCCCTCCACCATTTAACTTCGTAGATTATGGACGAGGTTTTTGTTTGAAAAAAAGGTATATATTTATTAACTTTGTGAGAGTATATGTAAGGTATTGATGGCTTTCAGTATAAAACTACTTTCATTAAAACTTATTGGGCTATAGCCAAGCGGTAAGGCATCGCACTTTGACTGCGACATGCGTTGGTTCGAATCCAGCTAGCCCAGCCAAGTGCCATTAGCTCAGTTGGTAGAGCATCTGACTTTTAATCAGAGGGTCGAAGGTTCGAGTCCTTCATGGCACATAATGAAACGTAAGCAGTCTCACTAAAGAGACTGCTTATTTTTTTATGAGTTTTTTTAGAGGCTTAGCTCAGCTGGGAGAGCGTCTGCCTTGCACGCAGGAGGTCAGCGGTTCGATCTGCTAGGCTCCACCATAATAATACATTTTTCAAGTCATAGACTAATCAATAGTTTATGGCTTTTTTGTTGTTAAGGAAATTATAAATGCTTCTAATTGTGAATACTTGGTCAGGTGAGAAGATGCAGTTTACTTTGATTGAGAAAATATAATTAAAATAGGGTGTTTGAAATTTACCTTTGCCAGAATAAAGAGTGAGAAATGAACGTGATAAAGCCAAGCAGATGAAGTTCATTTTACCCAAGAAAAAAGAAGAAAGTGAACGTGATAAGGTTGATGAAGTTCATTTTGTCCAAGAAAAAAGAAGAAAGTGAACTCGATAAGGCGGATGAAGTTCATTTTGACTAAGAAAAAAGAAGAAAGTGAACGTGATAAAGTCAATGAAGATCATTTTGCCCAAGAAAAAAGAAGAAAGTGAATGTGATAAGATCGATGAAGTTCATTTTGCTCAAGAAAAAAAAAGTGAACTTGATAAGACAGATGAAGTTCATTATGCTCAAGAAAAAAAGAAAGTGAACTTCATCGACAAAAATTTTAAATATGCCCCATACGCTTTTCTAACTGCATATATATTCAAAAAATTGTGGAGTTGAGTCAATCGTTATTTTGAGGATACAATATGTATATTGGGATAGGTAGATTAAAGGAGGAATTAGAATGAAGAAAGAGATTTCGATAATTGGAGTTCCGATGGACTTAGGGCAAACGCGTAGAGGAGTGGACATGGGCCCTAGTGCTATTCGATATGCTGGAATAGTTGAGAAATTAGAAAATCTACATTTACATATTGAAGACTTAGGAGATATTGAAATTGGTAGTGCCGAAAGAACGAGTAACCGTGAAAGCAACTTGAAGAATTTGAAAGCGGTTGCGGAAGCTAGTGAAAGATTAGCTAGTACGGTAGATCAAGAAATAAAAAAGGGGAGATTTCCATTAATATTTGGTGGAGATCATAGTATTGCGATTGGTTCTATTGCTGGAGTAGCTAAACACTACAAAAACCTAGGCGTCATTTGGTATGATGCACATGGAGATTTGAACACAGCTGAAACTTCTCCTTCAGGTAACATACACGGAATGCCCTTAGCTGTTAGTTTAGG
The DNA here is from genome assembly GCF_002797415.1 of Bacillus alkalisoli. Classification (GTDB taxonomy): domain Bacteria; phylum Bacillota; class Bacilli; order Bacillales; family Bacillaceae_I; genus Bacillus_CD; species Bacillus_CD alkalisoli. The sequence goes on along the minus strand of NZ_KZ454944.1, from coordinate 3,828,894 downwards.
ACTTGGAGATTCAACCTTAACGAAAATTGGAGGTTATGAGCCGAAAATCATGCCTGAAAATATTGTTATAATCGGTGCAAGATCGTTGGATGAGGGTGAAAAACAATTAATAAAAGAAATAGGTATAAAAGTGTATACCATGCATGAAATTGATAGAATGGGCATGACAGCAGTAATGGAGGATGCTATTAGTTATTTAAGAGAGCGTACAGATGGCGTACACCTTTCTTTAGATTTAGATGGATTAGATCCTCACGATGCACCAGGGGTTGGAACACCGGTTATTGGAGGAATATCATATCGCGAAAGTCATTTGGCAATGGAAATGTTAGCAGAAGCAGATGTTGTAACTTCAGCTGAATTTGTAGAAGTTAATCCGATATTAGATGAAAAAAATAAAACAGCTTCCGTAGCTGTTGCATTAATGGGTTCTCTTTTCGGTGAGAAATTATTATAGAAATACAAAATTCAGTCTGAAATGATAGTATATCTAACTTTGTCTACAATAGGAAAATCAGCAACGTAATTAATACGTTGCTGATTTTCGTTTATGTTTTAAGTTTATGTATTGGTTAATAAGTGTATCGAGTGTTGTGCTTGCTTCGATAACTTCTTGTGATTGTAAGTGGTGACTGGCTGATAAGTTTATCATCTCGGTACGTTTTTTTTCTATTGCATCTTTTAATTGGCATAATGTATGTGGCATGTCATCACCTCTTATAGTTAATTACTAGTACTATTTACCCTTATTTACCCGTGTTCAAATTTTTATAAACCTTTTTTAAACAATATTAGGGATTATTTGTTAAAATAAATTTTAGGGAGAATGAAACCTTTTTAGGCTTGGTTCGTATTATAGAGGACCGCCAACAGCGGAGGTAAGGTATGGAAGAGATAATTAAAAAGAGAATAAAGCAAATAAAAAAAGGCGATCAAGATGCTTTCGGCGAAATCGTCGATTTATTTAAAGATAAGATTTATCAACTTAGTTACAGAATGGTAGGGAACGCTCATGAGGCAGAGGATATAGCACAAGAAGCGTTTATACGTGCGTATATGAACATTCACACATACGATACGAATAGAAAGTTTTCAACTTGGTTGTATCGAATTGCTACTAACCTCACCATAGACAGAATTAGAAAAAAGAAGCCAGATTATTACTTAGATGCTGAAGTGGCTGGAACAGAAGGTTTAACTATGTACTCACAAGTTGCTGCCGATGTACAATTACCAGAAGAAGAACTGCAAAGCCTCGAACTTCAAGAAGAAATACAACAACAAATTTTAAGTCTACCTGATAAATATCGATCAGTGATTGTACTTAAATATATTGATGAACTATCTTTAAAAGAAATAAGTGAAATTTTAGAACTACCTGTTGGTACGGTTAAAACGAGAATACACCGTGGGCGAGAAGCTCTTAGACAACAGTTACGTAATGTTTAGTCCTGGAGGTGCCATTTAAAATGGAGAAATGTCCAACGCATATAAAAAATTATATGCATGATTACTTAGACGGTGATTTGGATGTTGAAAAGGAAAAAGTATTGAAGTCACATCTTCAAAATTGTCATGACTGCTATCAACACTTCCATGAGATAGAAAAAGCTATTTGTTTAGTGCAAAGTACTTCACATATTGCTGCGCCAAGTAATTTCACGCAAAATGTATTAAGTAATTTACCAAAAGAGAAAAAATCTATTAGTGTTAATCGATGGGTTCGTTCGCATCCGTTTTTAGTAGCTGCGTCTATTTTCCTCCTATTAATGGGAGGCAGCTTTATTGGAGGATGGCAAGACGATAATAAACTTTCGTTTTCTAATCAGCCGAACTTGTTAATTGAAAACAACACGGTTGTTGTTCCAAAAGGGGAAATTATTGAAGGTGATGTTACTGTCAGAAATGGTAATTTGCAAGTGGATGGAGAAGTAAAAGGGAATGTAATTGTGATAAACGGTGAAATACTAAATGGAGAAAACTATCTTGCTTCAGCTGGTAATGTAACTGGTGATATTCAAGAAATTAACGAACTTTTTGAGTACATGTGGTTTACAATGAAAGATACGTTTTCTAAAGCTTTAAATATATTTAAATAAAGAAAAAGGGTAATTCCATTTGGATAAGGAGTTACCCTTTTTATCATTGTTAGTTTTGTTAAAAAATATGATATAATAGGAATGTTACGTTTTCGTACTTAATAGATCAATCTTGTACTGTTAAAGGAAGTGTGAAAATGCCTTTTGGAATACCAGTTGGAGATTATCCAATCTTATCCTATTTTATAAGCATTTTAGATATACTATTAGTTTGGTTTGTAATATATAAGCTGATTATTGTCATTAAAGGTACGAAAGCAGTACAACTATTAAAAGGGATTACTGTCATCGTTATCGTACGTATACTTAGTAGCTTTTTAGGACTTAGTACGTTGCAATGGTTAATGGATCAGGCACTTACATGGGGATTTTTGGCGGTTATTATTATTTTCCAACCAGAGTTACGACGTGCTCTTGAGCAATTAGGAAGAGGTAAACTTTTCTCAAGAAGCGGAGTGCCGGAAGAGGAAGAACATGTGAAAACAGTGGAAGCTGTTGTGAAATCTGTTCAGTATATGGCAAAAAGGCGTATTGGAGCCTTAATATCCATCGAGAGAGAAACGGGTATGGGAGATTACATAGAAACAGGGATACCGCTTAATGCAAAGATATCATCGGAGTTGTTAATAAACGTCTTTATTCCGAATACACCATTACATGATGGAGCAGTTATTTTACAGAAAAACCAGGTTGCAGCAGCAGCATGCTATTTGCCTTTATCGGAAAGCCCTTTTATCTCAAAAGAACTAGGGACAAGACATCGAGCAGCACTTGGAATAAGTGAAGTGACAGATAGTTTAACAATTGTCGTGTCAGAAGAAACAGGTAGTATTTCGCTTACGAAAAATGGAGAGTTACATAGAGATTTAGACCCAAACGCATTTAGTGAACTATTAACGAAGGAACTGCAAGCAACATCGAAGAATGCTTCCTCAACACGTTGGCAATGGAGGGGGAAGAAAGATGGATAAATTTATTGAAAATCGTTGGTTCATGAAGATTATTGCCCTACTATTAGCTTTTATGCTATATATGTCAATTAATATTGATACAAACCCGTCACAACCTTTTGATAATACGTTTACCGTTTCAAGTAGAGACACTGAAACAATTACCGACATAGCAGTGAATGCCTATTTTGACAGGGAAAATCTTGTCGTTTCAGGTGTACCTCAAAATGTAACGGTGACGTTAGAAGGTCCAACAAGTATAGTTAAGCCAGCTGCCATGCAGCGGGACTTAGAAGTGTTTGTTAACTTAGTAGATTTAGATTTAGGAACACATCAAGTGCCACTGCAATATAGAAATTTATCCGATAAATTAACGGTGAAAATTGAACCAAGCTATACAACTGTTACCATTCACGAAAAAGTAACTCGAGATTTTCCTGTAGAAGTGGATTTCATTAATTTACATCAAATAGAAGAAGGCTACCAAGCAGAGCAGCCAATCGTTAAACCGAATATTGTTAAGGTTACAGGCTCAAGTGAACTAATTAGTAGAATTGCTCTTGTGAAAGCTAGAGTTGATTTAAAGGGTGCGAATGAATCAATGGAGCAACAGTCCCGCGTTGTTGTTTACGATCGTGAAGGAAACACATTGAATGTCGAAGTCGAGCCACCAGTAGTAGATGTTTCGGTACCTGTTACTAGTCCAAATAAATCAGTACCTCTTCGTATAAATCGAAAAGGGTCACTTAAGCAAAATCTAAGCATAACAAGAATAGAACCTGTTCCATCAGAAGTGACAATATACGGACCGAAGAGTGTGATTGATAGTATAGAGTTTATTGATAACATCGATATAGATTTAACAGAGATTGATGAAACAACAGAAATAGAAGTAGAAATTCCAGTACCAGATGGAGTAAGAAGAGTTGTCCCAGAAAAAATTACAATAAGAGTGGAAGTTGAAAAAGAAACACAAAAAACGTTCTTAAGTAAATCGGTAAATTATATCGGCCTGTCTTCAGGGTTAGAGTTAGCGTTTGTTAATCCGGAAAATGGAGTTATCGATTTGACAATATTAGGAGCTCCTAGTGTGTTAGAAGATGTAAGTAGTGAAGATATGGAACTATATATAAATGTGACAGACCTTGGTATAGGGGAACATGATGTCCCACTAGAAGTAAATGGACCACAAAATATTTCATGGGAATTACCGAGGAGAAATGTGCGAATTTCCATAACGGAAAATTAAGTAATCAATTTCATAATTACGGTTCGTTTAATGAAAAACGAATATTTTAGTGTAATTCATAATAATATGCTCGTTTTTTAAGGTGTATATATTCAGAATGCTATGCTATCATTCGTTTTTCGTATAGTAGTCATACATTATGAAACGGACTCAAGTAGTGACGAAAAAGGAGAGAATTATAATGGGTAAATATTTTGGAACGGATGGAGTTCGTGGTGTAGCCAACTCAGAACTTACTCCTGAATTAGCATTTAAAGTAGGGAGATACGGTGGTTACGTATTAACGAAAGACCAAACGAGACCAAAAGTTTTAATTGGACGTGATACTAGAATATCTGGACATATGTTAGAAGGAGCATTAGTTGCAGGACTTCTATCCATTGGTGCAGAAGTAATGCGTTTAGGTGTTATTTCTACTCCTGGAGTAGCCTACTTAACAAAAGCTCTTGGTGCACAAGCTGGTGTTATGATTTCTGCCTCTCATAACCCTGTGCAAGATAACGGTATTAAGTTTTTTGGACCAGATGGTTTTAAGCTTTCTGATGAACAAGAAGCGGAAATCGAAGCACTACTAGATGCAGAGCAAGATGAACTTCCAAGACCAGTAGGTGGAGAAATAGGGCAAGTTAATGACTATTTCGAAGGTGGTCAAAAGTACTTACAATATTTAAAACAAACTGTTGACGAAGAATTCACCGGTCTACATATCGCATTAGACTGTGCACACGGTGCTACGTCGTCCCTTGCAACTCACTTGTTTGCTGATTTAGACGCGGATATTACGACGATGGGAACATCTCCGAACGGCCTAAACATTAACGAAGGGGTAGGCTCTACTCATCCAGAGCAACTTGCTAAGCTAGTGGTGGAAAAAGGTGCGGACATAGGATTAGCTTTCGATGGTGACGGTGATAGAATTATTGCTATAGATGAAAAAGGACAAATTGTTGATGGCGATCAAATTATGTTTATTTGTGCAAAATATTTAAACAGTCAAAATCGTTTGCGTCATAAAACGGTTGTTTCAACTGTCATGAGTAACCTTGGATTCTATAAAGGTTTAGAAGTAAATGAGATAGAAACAAAACAAACAGCAGTTGGAGATCGTTATGTTGTAGAAGAAATGAAAAAGGGTAACTATCAGCTAGGTGGAGAGCAATCCGGCCATATCATTTTCTTAGACTACATTACAACTGGTGATGGTATGTTAACAGGTTTACAGTTAGTTAACATTATGAAAGCAACGAAAAAGAGTCTTTCAGTACTTGCTTCTGAAATGAATAAATTCCCTCAGTTACTTGTTAACGTGAAAGTAACAGATAAACACCGTGTGACAGAAAATGCACGAGTTAAAGCTGTTATAGAAGATGTGGAAGCAAAAATGGCTGGAGATGGTCGAGTTCTAGTTCGTCCTTCTGGGACAGAATCTTTAGTACGTGTAATGGCAGAAGCTCCAACGGAGGAACTATGCTTTGAATATGTTAATAAAATAGTTGCGGTGGTTCAAGAAGAGATGGGTTTAGAATAGGTTAAAAGAGGTTAGAAGAAAGATATGCGTAAATGGCACCATAAGAGCCGTCAACGCATATCTTTTTTATATGAGTTTGTTTCATCTTATTACAGATTTGGAAAGAGAATGACAGTTCTATTGACGTAATTTGAATATGTGTGTAAGATTAAACATGTTATTTTAAAAAAGAAAGGAGCGACATTATTCACTATATTTTTAAAGCGCCTGAACTAAGCAACGTTCGAAAATTAGCTTAGTTGACGAGGAGGAGGATTATCGAGAAGTTCGGCGGATACCTCCCAGTTTACAACCAAACTGAAAGCATTTATTTAAAACAAAAAGGTGACTTTTTGTACAAAAGATAAGTGCATGGTTGAAAAAATGATAAAACATGAAATGTGGGGGCAAGATGGCCCTTACTTAAGGTATGTCTTCTTGTCCCTACAATTACGGGAGGAAAACAACTTATGTGCGGAATTGTTGGTTATATTGGAACTCAAGATACGAAAGAAATTTTATTAAAGGGCTTAGAAAAATTAGAATACCGTGGTTATGATTCTGCTGGTATTGCTGTAGTGAACGAAAATGGAGTTCACGTATTTAAAGAAAAAGGTCGTATCGCTGACCTACGTGAAGTAGTGAAAACGGATGTTACAGCAACAGTTGGTATTGGTCACACGCGTTGGGCAACACATGGAGTTCCAAGTAAGGTGAATGCTCATCCACACCAAAGTGAATCAAAGCGTCTTACATTAGTGCACAACGGTGTTATCGAAAACTATGCTATTCTAAAACGTGAATATCTACAAGATGTAACGCTTGTAAGTGATACAGATACAGAAGTAATCGTACAAATTATCGATAAGTTTGTTAATGAAGGAAGCACAGTGGAAGAAGCACTTCGTCAAACTCTTTCTATATTAAAAGGATCTTATGCGATTGCTTTAGTAGACAACGAAGAGCCAGATACCATTTATGTTGGAAAAAATAAAAGCCCATTATTAGTAGGTGTTGGTCAAGATAACTTTAACGTAGTTGCAAGTGATGCAATGGCAATGTTACAAGTAACGGATCAATTCGTGGAACTAATGGACAAAGAAATGGTTATCGTAAAGCGTGAATCGGTAACGATTAAAAAATTAAATGGTGAAATCGTTGAGCGTGCTCCTTACACAGCGGAGTTAGATGCTAGCGACATTGAAAAAGGCACATACCCACATTACATGTTAAAAGAAATTGATGAGCAGCCATTAGTAATGCGTAAGCTTATCCAAAAATATCAAAGTGAAAATGGCAAATTAGCAATCGATGAAAAAATCATCGGTGCTATCAACGAAGCTGATCGTTTATATATTATTGCTGCAGGTACTAGCTACCACGCAGGTCTTGTTGGAAAACAAATGATTGAACAACTTGCAAAAGTACCAGTTGAAGTACACGTAGCAAGTGAATTCAACTACAATATGCCAATCCTTTCTGAACGTCCGTTATTTATCTTTATTTCTCAGTCTGGAGAAACAGCAGATAGCCGTGCAGTATTAGTACAAGTGAAAGAATTAGGCTACAAAGCATTAACCATTACAAACGTTCCTGGATCTACACTATCTCGTGAAGCGGACTACACGTTATTATTACATGCTGGCCCTGAGATTGCTGTTGCGTCAACAAAAGCATATACAGCTCAATTAGGTGTGTTAGCTATTTTAGCTACAGTGACGGCAGAAACAAAAGGTATGGAGCTAGACTTTGATTTAGTTCAAGAGCTAGGCATCGTTGCCAATGCAATGGAAGTACTATGTAACATGAAAGAAGAAGTAGAAGATATCGCTCGCAAATTCTTATCTACAACAAGAAACTGTTTCTTTATCGGACGCACAGTAGACTTCTATGTAGGTTTAGAAGGTGCACTTAAGTTAAAAGAAATCTCATACATCCAAGCGGAAGGTTTCGCTGGTGGAGAGTTAAAACACGGTACAATCGCGTTAATTGAAGAAGGTACGCCTGTTATTGCTATTTCTACGCAGGAGCATGTAGACTTAAGCATTCGTGGAAACGTTAAAGAAGTTGTAGCACGTGGAGCTAATCCTTGCATCATCTCCATGAAAGGTTTAGAAACAGAAGAAGATAGCTTTGTTGTACCAAAAGTTTACGACTTATTATCTCCTTTAGTATCTGTAATCCCATTACAACTTATCGCTTACTACGCAGCTCTTCACAGAGACTGTGACGTAGACAAACCACGTAACCTTGCAAAATCAGTAACAGTAGAATAATAATAAATTATGGATAGGCGAAAGTAAGGATAAACATTCCTTGCTTTCGTCTTTTTTATGCTTAGAAAAATCAATAAATAACAAAATATAGGAGTATAGAACTATAAAATGAGAATCAAGTGTGATAGTATTTACTTGTGTTATATAGGAAAATATATTCAGTTAAAATCTTTGTTTTGATATTCTATAGTCGCAAATCTAGTAGTACTTAAATAGGTTTCGTCTTTTTGTGTGCTTTTAGATTGAAATGTTTTAGGGGATTGTAAAAATTAGGTACTGTCGCAAATTGTAGTAAAATGATACATTTAAAACAATATGTACGTCATTTGAAAAAGGCATACTTGTTGAAAAATAAGGACGCAAAGCCACAGGTCTAAGGTGTAATGCTATGACGGCTGGGCTACCAAAGGAGAAAAGTTAATGAAAAAGGAAAGTATAATAAATTGCTATATTCACTATAAAACCCCATTACAAATTACTCTGCTATATGTTATTGCAGGAGTTATTTGGATCTTTCTATCAGACTATTTAATTGAAAATTTTATAACAGACCCTAGATTAGGTTCCATGATATTATTCATTAAAAAAGTACTGTATGTTTTAGTAACAGCAGTGTTCTTATTTATACTTGTGTCTAAAATTTCTATGAAAGAAAAAAAGAAATCTGATCAAAAATTGAATATTAGCGAGATAGCATTGAAGTCCTCAAAAAAGGAACTAGAAGATGTTACGAGAGCACTAGATGAGTCGTCCATTATTGCTATAACAGACCATAAAGGTGTTATAACGTTTGTGAATAAACAGTTTTGTGAAATCTCAAAGTATAGTGAAGAAGAATTACTAGGCAAAGACCATCGAATAGTAAATTCAGGGTACCATCCAAAAAAGTTTTTTAAAGAAATGTGGCAAACGATTGCAATAGGGAAGACATGGCACGGGAAAATTCAGAACCGAGCGAAAGATGGTAGCATTTATTGGGTATATACAACCATTGTACCGTTTCTAAATAGTGAAGGAAAACCATATCAATATGTTTCGATTCGTAATGATATATCAGGCGAAAAGCAAGTAGAGGAAGCTTTACAAATAAGTAAACAGCGTTATCAATCGTTATATGAATACAATTATAATGCAGTCTTTACAATGGAAAAGGATGGCAACTTTTTAAGCGCTAATCCAATGTTTGAGAAAATTACAGGTTATCAAATACAAGAAGCATACGGGAAACATTACGGACAAATGGTTCTCCCTCAATGTTTAGACTATACAAATGAACAGTTTAAAAAAGCGGCGAATGGTGTGCCTCAGAGCTACGAGTGTAGAATCTATCATAAATCAGGGCGAATCATTCCGTTAAATGTAACGAATGTACCTATTATTGTAAACGGTGAAATTATTGGGGTGTATGGTATTGCAAAAGATTTAACAGATTTAAAGAAAACAGAAAACCAACTAAAAGAAAGTGAAGCAAAGTATCGATTAATTGCGGAAAATATGACAGATCTAGTGTCTATTATAGGTCCTGATAGAGTGTATCAATATGTTTCTCCTTCATACAAGTTAGTATTAGGGTTTCACCCACGAGACTTAGTAGGAAAGGATCCCTTTCATTTAATACACCAGGAAGACTTTGAAGGTGTTACTAAGAAGTTTGGAGAAGCGGTCATGTTAAAAGAAAACCGAGTTGCTGAGTTTCGCTTTAAACATGCAAACGGTCAAGATGTTTGGGTAGAAGCATATGGTAAGCCGGTATTAGATGAAGAAGGCAACCTTTTGCATATTCAAGTTATATCAAGAAATGTAACAGAGCGAAAAATGTATGAAGCAAAGTTAGCTGAAATGGCCTACCATGACCCACTTACAGGTATACCGAATCGAAGACTTTTCCAAGAAAGGCTAGATCAAAATATAAAAGATGCAGAAAGATATCATCGTAAATTTGCTCTTCTCTATATGGATATGGACAAATTTAAGCAAATTAACGATTCACTTGGGCATGATATTGGCGATGAATTGCTCGTACAGTTTGCTAAAAGAGTACAACATAGTTTAAGAGAAAGTGACACGCTAGCTCGACAAGGTGGAGATGAGTTTATCATCTTGTTATCAGAAATAAAAGAAGAGCAAGATGCGATTATGATTGCTGAAAGGATTCTAGCTTCTTTGCAAACACCTTGGAATATTGAAGGTCATGAATTTAATACGACATCTAGTATTGGAGTTGCCTATTATCCGTACCATGGAGATAGTTCGCAGGATTTAATGAGAAGAGCAGATAAAGCATTGTATGAGGCAAAAGAAGCAGGAAGAAATAATATAAAAACTTACAATGAATGATTATAAGTAAATTATAAGTAGAAGGGTATGGGTTATGGCCATACTCTTCATTTTTCTTGTGGTAAAATGAGTATGGAATGTTAGGAAAGTGAGGAAAAAGTAATGGCAACTATACCAAACTGTCCAAAATGCAGTTCAGAATATACATACGAATATGCAATGCTTTATGTTTGCCCAGAATGTGCTCATGAGTGGTCTGTAGAATCCGAATCAGAAATGATAGAAGAGAACGTAATAAAAGATTCGAATGGAAACGTCTTGAATGATGGCGATACAGTAACTGTTATTAAAGATTTAAAAGTGAAAGGTAGCTCCTTAGTTGTGAAAATGGGTACAAGAGTAAAAAATATAAAACTAGTGGATGGCGACCATGATATTGAATGTAAAATTGACGGTCTTGGTGCAATGAAGTTAAAGTCCGAATTCGTAAAGAAAATATAAAAAAACCAATGAAGCCTATTGTTAAGCTCTATGAACACTAACAATAGGCTTTTCTTTATTCTTCGTTACTTTTTTCATCTGTTTTCTTTTTAGCCATCCAGAAAGCTAGAATGATAAGCGGAATTGCAATAAAGAATGGAATATTAATATGACTCTGTGTCACCAGTGCTAGTAGAAATAGGGCAAAAAAACCAATAACGATATAAAGACAACCTCTCCCGAACGTTTCCATTAAAAACACCCCTTTATTTTTGGTTTTACATTTTTATATACGATTCACTAGTGTAAAAAGTTTCCACGTTTCAATGTATGAATTATTTATTTTCTTCATCACTATAATTAGCTCCAATTAGATGCAGGAAATAGAAAATAGTATAACGAAATAAGACGAGGTAATTATCTTCTTTAAAGAGGTGCGTCCATATGGAAAAATGGGTTGAACAGTTGTTTAATGATGACATATTAAAAAAAGCTGCCGGTAAGTACGGTGCAGATAGTACGGAGGCAAAGAAATTAGGCGATTTTGAAAACTATGTTTTTGAAGTAACGAAGGATTCCAAACCATTTATTTTGCGCCTTACCCATAGTTCTCATAGATCAATGGAAGAAGTAGAGGCCGAATTAGATTGGATAAACTTTTTACATGCTAACGGATTAAATGTTTCTCTTGCCCATACTTCTGAAAATAGTAGATTAGTGGAGCAACTGGATGTAGGGGATTCCTCTTTTTTTGTGAGCATGTTTGATAAAGCTCCTGGTGAGTTAGTCAAAATGCAAAGTGATTTGTTTGGATCAAAACTTTTCACATTGTGGGGGAAAGTTACTGGTAAAATGCACAAAGTTACGCAAAGTTATGAAGCTAGAAGCCATAAAAGATTACGTTGGGATGATAATGATTTAATAGATTTTCATCTGTATATGCCAGAACAAAAATTAATAGCAGAGGCGGATAAGTTAGTAAATATAGTAAAAGCACTGCCACAATCGCCGGATGTGTTTAACTTAATCCATTCAGACATACATCCAGGTAACTTCTTTTACAATGAAGGTGAGATACACGTTTTTGATTTTGATGATAGTAGCTATCATTATCTTGTGAGTGACATTGCAATACCTCTTTATTATTCCGTCTGGTTTGTACACCGAGACGAAAATTTACAAAGTCGTTCTGCCTTTGGTGCAGAGATGCTATACCATTTCTTAGTTGGTTATTTAGAGGAATATGAAATGTCGGATGACTGGCTAAAGCGAATTCCACTGTTTTTAAAGCTACGCGATTATGAACTATATTCTGTTTTTCATAAAAAGTTTGATTTACAGAATATGAGTGATCGAGAAAAAGCTGTTCTAAATCAACTGAAAGAGCGACTACTAACTGATGAACTGATCGTCCAATTAGAGTATGATAATCTAATTCAAAAAGTGAGAAAAAAATAGAGTTAGAGAGAGCTGTGCGTATTGATGCACAACTCTTTTTTATTTTCCAAAATCAGTATGTCGATTTTTGTAGAAAAGTAGGGAAGTTTCCTTATATAATAGATGTAGGAAAAATACTGTCACTTTTCGTTTCTGGAAAAATCTGATAAAAAAGGTGCAAATATGCGAAACAAGGCAAAAATATTGATAGCAGTTAGTGTTATTTCTTTAAGTTTTAGTTTTTTGCATCAAATATTAATCATTAAAACAGGACTTTTCATTCACAGCGTTCTTATTATGATGGCGATTGTTTGCAGTTGGTTCATGTATAAACAACTTATAAGTCTACGACAAGACTTGAACAAACATAAAGAAGAATACAACAAGTTAAATAAAGAACTAGAAAAACTCCAATATAAAAATCAAGAATATGAAATGTTGTTCCATTCGTTAGAAGGTGCGATTTTCTCATTTGATGTAAAGACAAATGAAACATACTTCTCAAAAGGAATGGAAGACATCACTGGATATAGTGCAAATGAATTTATTCAAAACCCAAATTTTTGGAAAGCCATTATACATTCAGAAGATTTGCCAATTGTTATAAAAAATGAGCAGCAATTACGTGCAGGGGAATCAACAAGAGTAGAATATAGAATCTTGCATAAAGTGCATGGTGCCAAGTGGATCGTAAATATTTCACAACCTGTTTTAGGCGAGGATGGCTCCATTTTAAAAATAAATGGTCAATTAATTGATATTTCTGAAAGGAAACAACTGGAAGAAGAACTAAAGCAGATGGCTTTTCATGATGACTTAACGGATCTCCCTAACCGTAAAGCGTTAGACCGACATATCGAGAAAGCTTTAGCAAGGTCAAAGCGTCATCACCACAATTTTACGTTAATGTTTATCGATTTAGATGACTTCAAAATAGTGAATGACACTTTAGGACACGATGCAGGTGATATGCTACTAAAAGACGTTGTGACGAGAATAAATGCTTGTATTAGAGAAGAAGATTTAGTTGCTCGTATTGGTGGAGATGAATTTATCGTAGTTTTTGAAGAGACGAATAAAGATGAAATTGAAGAAATAGCAAAAAGGATATTGGAAAATGTTTCGAACCCGTACATGATCCACGAGAACGAAGCGAAGATTTCGTTAAGTATAGGCGTCAGTATGTATCCAGACGATGGCCAGACGAAACAAACATTAATCGAAAATGCTGACAAAGCAATGTATTTCGCTAAAAATAACGGAAAAAACAATATTAAACTATACTCACCAGAATTGAATGAAATGGAATTAAAGAAGGTAGGACTATTAGAAAGATTCCTAAAACCACTTCAAAAAGCAAAAAATATTTTAGAAAAAAGCTTGGACTAAATAGTCCAAGCTTTTGTTTCGTTTAGCTTATTATGTTCGTCTACCAGCAAACAAATTAAATACGAGAGAAATTAACGCTAATACAAGAATGATGTGAATTAAGTTTCCTGCAATTTCAAATGAAAAACCTAAAAGCCAAAGTAATAGTAATACAACAAATACTGTCCATAACATAGAATGTTCCTCCTAAGGGTTTATTTGATATAATTCCTTATACGTCTTAATACCTCATAGTTTGTCATCTTAAACATAGTACTTATACTTATATCCGAATTTACTACTTTTTATCGGTTTTCCTTTATAGGTTATCCTTTTAATTATTCGCAATTTTTTGTTAATACTTGAATTAATTTCATAATTACGGTTCGTTTAATGAAAAACAAATATTTTAGTTATATACAAAAAACATGTTCGTTTATTAGGTGTATAAATACAGAATACGATGCTATTATTCGCTTTTCGTATAGTAGTCATACATTATGAATCGGACTCACTTAACTTGTAAAACAATAGTATGTAGCCCATGTATTTATATAGGGGAAAATAATGGCTGCTCTGTTAAACGCAACGATAGGAGAGTCACTAGAGAATGTAGAAAGATATCGCGACATAAAATTCCTCGATTTATCGAGTTTACCGATCAATTCCCAATGACTGCATCTGGAAAAATTCAAAAATTTAAGCTAAGAGAGCAGTCGACACAAGTAGTAGGCAATAAATGAAAAAACTAGGAATGGTTTTTTACGACCATTCCTAGCTTTTTACATATCTTCTGTACGGTACGAAACTTGATAACGTCTTATAGAGCCGTCTATCTTTCCGATTTGATCAGTAAATACTTTATCTCTGACCATTGTTAGCGTATTGCCATCTTTGAATGTAAATACCATTAAGTGTTCTAAGCCTTCAAAGCGGCGCTGCTCGTAGGAAGGAATATGAAGTACCACTTCTTCCACTTCTGTCCAAGCGTACTTTTCTACTTTTAATGTATTGGGAGTGCTCCAAGCTATTTCATCTTGGCCGAGTAATTGAAACGAATATGTACCGTTTACAAAGAATACAAGCGACGCTAAAACGCCAACAATCGAAATAATGATGCCTTTTCGGTGAAAGAAAAAAGAAATAAAAAAGAAAGCAGCTAATATTAAGCATCCGATGGCAAACATCCACCTAGAGTGAGTTGGGATTTTTATTAAGAACACAGAAGCTGAATCAAACAAAATCCCTTGCATAACAAAAGGTCCTACATAAACTAAAATTGGCATTATTAATAATGTAGCAAGTCCTGCCAAAATATAATAATGCTTCGATTCATGGTTTTTCATGACTTATATGCCCCCTTACTACTTATCTTCCATAATTATACGATAATATTTCCGGAATGTTTCATAATATTTTAAAAATATTACAATTATTACATTTATTACCTTTCATAGGATGTATAAATAAAAAATCCAGGTTGATAGGAATATCAACCTAGATAAGAATTACATTCTATTTGACGCTTTAAAAGGAATGTTATGGTACATTCTTAATTCTTGGAATCTGTAAAAATTTAAGTTGAAGTCGATATTTCGTTCGAAACTAACAACTTTTCCATCATGAAAATAAAATTCCATTTTATGAAACTCGCCTCTTTGCTCTGGTACTCGAAGAACAACTTCAGATACATCTGTCCACGAGTACTTTTGTACTTTTAATGATCCTGGCTCACTCCATACAATTTCCTCTGTGCTTATCGACTGAAAATTTAAAGTTCCATATGTAAATAAGGTTAGTGCAATTATTGATCCGGCAACTGTAATTAGAACACCTTTTCGGTGAAATAAAAAGGCTAAAAATAAGAATACTGCTAGTACTCCAGAGCCAATGGTAAACATCCATCTAGATTCTGTTGGTGTTTGAAGTAGCCATACAGACCTAGAATCGAACAAAATTCCTTGGAAAATAAATGGTCCTAATAAGATGATTAAAGGCATAAAAATTAATGCCGCAATACTGCCGATCAAAAATATGTGTTTTGTTTCATAGTTATTCAATGCAAGTCAGCCCCTTTATAAATTTTATATCTATATTTATAATATAATAAAAGTTCGAAAAATTATATATTTTTTTACAATTATTACAAATTAAAGTTGTAATAATTGTTACAAAGAGATATAATCTATTTTCTAGATGAAATAGAACTGTAAATTACTTGCACATCATAGGACTAACATACGTATTACCATGGAATTTGGACTTGGCCATTTCATGGTTTTTTGCCTTTTATGAAAGTAATAAGCTCTGTGTTTAAAGGGTGCTTTATTACATAGCCTAAGTAAAAAGTTGGAGTGTGAACGATTTTGGGAGAAAAGAAAACGCATCCTCAAATGGCAGAAGAATTAGATCGACTACAGTTCACTAGAACTTATATGGATATTGTCATTCAAGCATCAGAACTCGACGAAGAAACCTTTAAACAGAACGTAAAAGAAACGTTAGACGGCGCGGATTTTAAAGATAGTAGTTTTAGTTATATTAATATGTTAACAAATACCAATTTGTTGCAACGAACGAGAGAAGAGGTTCGTAATTTTAAAGCAATTTACCCGAAGCCGTATTTTGCTAGGGTAGATTTTTTGCGTAATGGTAAAGAGACGAAAGAAGTATTGTATTTTGGAAAAGCCTCATTATTTGATAGGGAAACACAAGATCCTATCATCGTCGATTGGCGATCTCCCATTGCCAACCTTTATTACGATGGCAGACTAGGTGAAGTTACATATGTGGCAGAAGAGGAAGAGTTTGATGGCTACTTATCACTAAAAAGACAGTTTGTTTTTGAAGAAGGAAGTTTGCAAGATATAAGAGATGTAGACTTAACAACAACAGACGAGTTGTTACAAGAGTCGCTAGCAGGAAGCTCAAGCAATCGATTAACAGATATCGTTTCCACCATTCAAGAAGAACAAAATAGAATTATTCGTGCAGATTTAAACAAACCAATTATCGTCCAAGGAGCAGCGGGAAGTGGGAAAACAACAATCGCCCTTCATCGTTTATCCTATTTTATTTATACATACGCGGAACATTTCTTACCGCAGCAATTAATGATATTAGCACCAAATAATTTGTTCATTGATTATATTTCGGAAGTACTACCGGAGCTGGGAGTCGATAACATTAAACAATCCACTTTTACAGATTACGTGAAAAGTTGTATCGGCAAAAATGTAAAACTATCACCACCTTCAGAAAAACTACAGAAATTTATTGATGACAGTCATGCTAATCCAGAAATGGTTCATTGGTTAGCTAGTTACAAAGGGTCACTTGAGTTCCGTGATGTATTGGAGCGTTATTTGAAAGATATTTTAGAAGAATTAGTGCCAAAAGATGACTTTTACTTGTCGCAATTTAAACTATATAGTGCGGAGAAAGTAGCTCGATTAATGAAGGTGGAATATAGTTATCTTCCATACTACCGACGATTAGAAAAAGTAAAAGAAGTACTTCAAAACTATGTGAAAACAGAAAAGAAAAAGCTCCTATTAAAAGTGGAGAAGTTTTATGATGATAAATTGGAGAAAGCTTTGTTTAACGATAAAGTTGATCCAGAGAAACGTCGCAGTTATGTAATAAAGGCAATGGATAAAAAAGAGCTAATGTTGAGTGAAATCCAAAAAGAATCTAGGACAGCGGCGAATGCTTATGTTAGAAATATTAATAAATATACTCTATTTGCTTATTATGATCGGTTAATGTCTAGCAAATCTTTGTTAAGAAAGTACAGTAATGGGGAGCTAGATGAGTATCAAATTACTTTTATGTATGATTCCTTCATGAAGCTACGTGCGAAACGTTCTTATGAATTGGAAGATTTGGCTGCACTTTTGTATTTACGACATAAGCTGTTCGGAGTAGACAAAGAATTACGTGTGAAAAATGTGGTGATTGATGAAGCGCAAGACTATAGTTATTTTCAATTATATGCATTGAAAAGTGCCTTGGAAACGGACATGTTTACAATAGTAGGTGACTTAGCCCAAGGTATCCACTCTTATAGAGGCATTACAGACTGGCACAAAGTGAAACAAGAGATTTTCCCACGTGCTACATATACGACGTTACAAAAAAGTTACCGGACAACGGTAGAAATTATGAATATAGCCAATCAAATATTGTCATTGTTACGGATGGACTTACCTAAAGTAGAACCGGTTGTTCGTCACGGCGAAGTACCGAGGTTTTTGGCCTGTGAAGAGGATGAAGTCGCAGCTGAACTAGATGGGTTGATTCAGAACTTTCGCGGTCAAGGAATGAAAACGATCGCGATTGTTGGAAAGACGGAGCGGGAGTGCAAGAATATCGAGAAGTTGTTGAATGGAGTTGGCACTCCTTTTGCCACACAACTTTTGCGTGAGAACGAGGAAATTAATCAAAAAGATGTAGTAATTGTTCACGCTACGTTAGCGAAAGGGTTAGAATTTGATGCAGTAATTATTTGTTCGTTAGAAGAAAATTTTGTAAAGCAAGAAATTGATATAAAATTATTGTACGTTGCCATGACTCGACCGCTGCACCGCCTCGCCTTTGTAGGTAAGGGTAGGGAAGTGTTTTTATTGGACGGAGTGGCAGGGGTAGAATAAATAGCTTTGTTGTAGGAATCAAGTCGGCCACTTTATCTGACCAGGGTGTTGGAAGGAGTGGCTACTTTTTTTATATGGCGGCTTTTCACTTAATAATGGATAGGGGGGAGGGGGTATAATTTGGATTGGCGCACACAAACGGACTCTTGACGCACGGTTTTTTGTTCTAGTCGAACGCAAATGGAGGTCTAGGTGCACCACTTTTGATGGTTGGCACACACAAATAGCCTCTAGTCGCACACAAACTATCTAATATTAGCAAAATAGCATAGGAGGGTATGCTCAAAAAGACTATTAATTAGTATTTTTTTTAAAATGAGCAGTAAAACCAGTAAAAAACACCATAAATAGAACAAAAAATCAGCTGAACTTATCAGAAAAGCAAACCATTCAAAACTAGTGAATTAAACTTAATAGAATTCTCCCGAAAACTTTCCAATAGAAGGTGAAAATTACTCAAAAATATATTATGATATTTACGAAATCATGTTGAAAGGAGACATTAAACCTTGGTAGTACAAAAAGAAAGGAAATTACCACTTATTCTTGAAAGTTTAGAAGCAATGGATATTAGATTGCCTAATGGACATTCCATTCAACCAACAATTCTAGCTGATTTGACAAAGTGGAGAGTAGGATTTAGTGGGGAACGAAAATTAGAGTATTTTTTGAGTTTCTTTCAAGATAAAGAGTTCCACATTTTTCATGATTTGAAAATTTCTGTAGGTTCCAAGACATTTCAGATTGATACACTTATCGTATCTGCATGTGTAATGATAATAATTGAAGTGAAGAATTGGAGTGGCACAGTCCTTTTTGATGGAGAGTTTGAACAAGTTATTAGAAGTTTAAACGGATTTGATGAGGGGATGAGAAATCCAATATCCCAAGTACTTCTCCAAGAAATTCAACTGAAAGAGTGGATGGAGCAAAATAAATTTCCTTCTATACCAATCATTCCTCTTGTTGTTTTTAGTAACCCCAAGACGATAATTAAAACTACTAGATTTAACTCTAACATATCAAAGCGTGTTCTTCATGGTTACAACGTACCGATAAAAATACAAAAACTCCTAACAGCATATACTACAGAACACTTCTCCAAAACCAATATAAGAAAAATAACTAAATTACTCCTGAAAAGTCATGTTGAAAAAGTTCAAGACACTCTTTCAGGTTACAACGTTAAAAAATCAGAATTAGTAAGAGGTATCCATTGTCCGAGTTGCAAATTAATCGGTATGATAAGAAAGAATCATTATTGGACATGTCCAAATTGTCTATTCAAATCCCCGGACGCACATATTTTCTCTGTAAGGCACTACGCCTTATTAATAAGTCAAACTTTCACCGTAGCGGAGATTGCTCAATTTCTTAATGTGTCTAGATATGCTGCCTATCGGATAATCAAACAACTAAATTTACCTAACGAAAAAAGTAACACTAAAGCAACAACTTATTTTTATGAAGTTAGTGAGGGATAATCTTTATCGTGCAAAGTTGAGGTGCACCAATGTTATTCTGCACCTACCATATATTAACAAGCTAATTTCTCCGCCTTTTTATAAACACCATCCCAACCAACACAATCGCACCACCAACTAATATAACTTGTCCGACCCAGGTCCACTGCATAACTTGATAAACGGAATACGCTTC
Organism: Bacillus alkalisoli; assembly: GCF_002797415.1. GTDB lineage: Bacteria > Bacillota > Bacilli > Bacillales > Bacillaceae_I > Bacillus_CD > Bacillus_CD alkalisoli. The sequence goes on along the minus strand of NZ_KZ454944.1, from coordinate 3,808,940 downwards.
TATTAACAAAGCTGGAACCTTTCCAAGCGTACTCGCCACCGCAAAATTTAGCCAGCCCATTCCACTTGTTGCACCTGCTAATGTTACTAACCCGGACGGCATAAAAGGGAACAAACGAAAAGCTACAACTAAATAAAATGCTTCAGAGCCTGATGTTCGTTGCAATTTCCTTAGTGGTTCATATTTTTCCAACACATTTGGAGCAAAAGCCTTAATTCCTTTACGATATAAGTAAAAGCTAACAATCGCCCCAAGCGACTCTCCTAAAAATGACACAGCTGTACCGGTCCAAAAGCCAAACACGGCAATATTTGCGGCTGTTATAAAAAAACTTGGCACCACGCCTAGTATGCTAATTACAACATTGACCATAATACTCAACAGAATAGCAAGTGGCCCAACTGCCTCTAATACATCGATAAAAAAATCAGCAACATTCATCGTGAAATCACCTCCAATAACCGTAATAATTTTTAAACTTTTTTATTTTACATACCTTATAGGGGTTTACATACCGCATAGGGGTATGTTACTCTATAATCAAAAGGGGGTCAACTAGATGGAAAACCTACCTGAGCAACAACTGCCAGAAACAACAGAAGAAAGTTGTTGCCACTCTAACTTAGATAATAAACGAAAAAGTCATCACTCGGAAGCAGATAAAAAAAGTTTAATTTCACGGCTTAACCGCGTAGAAGGTCAAGTGCGCGGCGTAAAGCGTTTAATTGAAGAAGATACGTATTGCGATGATGTATTAACACAAATTGCTGCAATTCAATCTGCTTTAAATAGTGTGGGAAAACTCCTACTAGAAGGCCACATGAAATCTTGTGTTGTCGAACGCATTCAAGAAGGTGACAAAGAAGTAATTGATGAACTATTAGTTACAGTCAAAAGACTGATGAAATAAAAGGAGTGTTTAAGATGGAAAACGTAACATTAACAGTAAATGGTATGAGCTGTGGACATTGTGTGAAAGCAGTAGAAGATAGTGTCGGTTCTTTAGACGGTGTCAATACGGTAGCTGTAGATTTAGGCGCAAAAAAAGTAGCGGTAGACTTTGACGCTTCTAAAGTTACAGTAGAAAAAATTAAAGAAACAATTGACGAAGAAGGTTATGAAGTAGAATAACGTGCTCACATAAAGCACGTTTTTTCACCAATAAAATATACCCCCGCGTGGTATATGAATAAAATAGAGGACGGTGAACAAAATAATGGCTGAACAAAACAAACAGGAAGCACATTTAAAAATAGGCGGTATGACGTGTGCAGCGTGCTCGAGTAGAATTGAGCGAGTTTTAAATAAAATGGATGGAGTAGATGAGGCAAATGTCAATTTAGCGTTAGAAACATCTACGATACAGTACGACAATAAAAAAGTCTCCATGCAAGAAATTGAAGACAGAATCCATAAGTTAGGTTTCCAAGTAGTGAAAGAAAAAGTAGAGTTTGCTATTACTGGTATGACGTGTGCTGCTTGTTCTAGTCGTATTGAAAAAGTGTTAAACAAAATGGAAGGTGTGGACAAAGCAACAGTCAACTTAGCATTAGAGACAGGGATAGTTGCCTATAACCCTTCTATTTTATCTCCAAAAGATATTGTGGCGCGTATCGTAAAAGCTGGATACGGCGCTACTTTAAAAGTAGATAATGAAGCGGATACGAAAGATCATAGGCAAGCGGCATTAGAAAAACTTACTGGAAAATTCGTTTTCTCTGCAATATTAACTTTGCCCTTACTATGGGCAATGGTAAGTCATTTCTCTTTTACTAGTTTTATTTATTTGCCAGATATGTTTATGAACCCTTGGGTGCAAATGGCACTGGCAACTCCAGTACAGTTTTATATTGGATGGCAGTTTTATGAAGGCGCTTATAAGTCACTAAGAAATAAAAGTGCCAACATGGATGTGCTAGTTGCGCTCGGTACATCTGCCGCTTATTTCTATAGTATCTACCTAGGAATAGAGGCATTAGGTACGAACGCTCATATGGTAGATCTTTATTTTGAGACAAGTGCTGTTATCATTACATTAATTTTACTTGGAAAAGTGTTCGAAGCACGTGCAAAAGGAAAATCTTCAGAAGCAATAAAGAAATTGATGGGGTTACAGGCGAAAACGGCGACTGTATTCCGTGATGGTCAAGAACAAGAAATTCCATTAGATGAAGTAATAGCTGGTGATATTCTCTATGTGAAGCCCGGGGAAAAAGTACCTGTTGATGGAGAGGTAATCGAAGGTCATACAGCGGTTGACGAATCCATGTTAACGGGAGAAAGTATCCCGGTTGATAAACAAATTGGAGACGAAGTAATTGGTGCAACGATCAATAAAAACGGTTTTATTAAAATTAAAGCAACAAAAGTTGGAAAAGAAACAGCGTTAGCTCAAATTATTAAAGTAGTCGAACAAGCGCAAGGTTCTAAAGCGCCAATTCAACGTCTTGCAGACAAAATATCAGGTATATTCGTTCCGATTGTGGTGGTCATTGCAATCATCACTTTCCTTGTATGGTACTTTATCGTTGACCCAGGAAACTTTACTTTAGCATTAATTAACGTCATTGCTGTACTTGTTATTGCATGTCCATGTGCATTAGGCTTGGCAACACCTACGTCTATAATGGCTGGCTCAGGGCGAGCAGCAGAACTAGGGGTTCTTTTTAAAGGTGGAGAGCATTTAGAGCAAACACATCGATTAACTACAGTTGTGTTAGATAAAACAGGGACAGTTACAAATGGTAAACCTGTATTAACAGATGTTTTATTAGCAGATGGATTTTCAGAAGGTGAAGTGTTAGCGCTTATAGGGAGTGCTGAAAAACAATCTGAACATCCTTTAGCACAAGCGATTGTGGAAGGGATTGTAGAAAAAGGGATCTCTTTAGAAAGCCCGTCCTCTTTCCAAGCGATACCGGGATTTGGGATAGAAGCGACTATTAATAATCGAGCTATTTTAGTTGGAACAAGAAGATTACTGACTCAACATAATATAGATTTTAAACAAGCAATAGAGCAAATGAATGATTTGGAAACAGACGGCAAAACAGCGATGCTGATTGCTATTGATGATAAGTATGCGGGAATTATTGCTGTAGCTGATACGGTAAAAGAAACGTCCAAAGCAGCAATCAAACGTTTAAAAGATTTAGGGCTAGAAGTTGTGATGATCACCGGTGACAATGAAAGAACGGCACAAGCCATTGCAGCTGAGGTTGGTATTGACCATGTTATTGCAGAGGTTTTACCTGAAGGAAAAGCAGATGAGATTAAGAAGTTACAAGAGCAGGGAAAAAATGTTGCGATGGTTGGAGACGGAATTAACGATGCGCCAGCATTAGCAACGGCCAACATCGGTATGGCTATCGGTACTGGGACAGATGTAGCGATGGAAGCAGCGGATATCACATTAATGCGCGGCGATTTAAACAGCATTGCCGATGCTATCATCATGAGTAAAAAAACAATTAGAAACATTAGACAAAACTTATTTTGGGCGTTTGCATACAACTCAATGGGGATTCCAATAGCAGCACTAGGGTTTTTAGCACCTTGGGTAGCGGGAGCTGCGATGGCATTTAGTTCCGTTTCCGTTGTATTAAATGCTTTACGATTACAAAAAGTGAAACTTTAAGAGGTGAGTAATTTGCTAAAGTGGGTTATATCAGGAGTACTTTATGTTGGGTTAGTTATAGGTGGATATTCCCTTTACTCTTTTTATGCAGAAGATGAGAAAGCGGATCATCATGGCGACCATCAAGTCGATGAGGAAGAAAATCAACATCACGAAGAAGGTCACGAAGAAGAGCACGGTGATGACCATGGCGAGCATGGAGATCATGGGGATGCACACGGCGAATCGGAAGTAATTCCTTCTATTGAAAAAGAAGGCAATAAACTAACGGTAACGTTGCATGACCTTGACGGAAATGTTTTTGATGATTTAAAAGTAACACATGAAAAATTAATGCATTTAATCATTGTGAAGGAAGACCTAGAAACCTTTATTCATTTACATCCAGAAAAAGTAACTAGTGGTACGTTCCAAACAAACTATGAACTTGAAGAAGGTATGTATAAAGTATATGTGGATATTAAACCAAACGAAAAGTCATACGGAATAGCTCCAATGTCCTTAATGGTTGGCGACCACCACCATCACGGGGATCCTGCAACTTTAGAAAAAGAATCAGATTGGGTGAAAGTCATTGGTGACTACGAAGTAGAGTTAGATGTATCTTCGTTTTCGATGAAAGACCATATTGTCTTATCGTTTAACATAAACGGTGGGGAACCAGAGCCATATTTAGGTGCTTTAGGGCATGTAGTTATTATTGATGAAGTAATGGAAGAGTTCATTCACGTCCATCCATCAAGTAAAGAATTACCTGTGTTTGAAGCGCACTTTTCTAAGCCAGGTATGTATAAACTTTGGGCAGAATTTAAACTCGATGGAACGGTTTACGCTTTCCCGTTTGTATTAGAAATTACAGAGTAATATGTCTCAATGAAGGGGTGTTACGATTTGGAGAAAAAAGTAAAGCTCGCAGTCAATGGGGGAATTAGTTTTGGTGCGAAGTTAACTAGTAAACAATTATTGGTACTAGCTAGTTATATGAAGGAAGAAGATGAAATAGAGTTAACAACCTTTCAACAACTATATATCGACGTTTTGGAAAGTGAAGTAGAAGAAGCAAAACGTGCTTTTGAAGAAGTAGGATTAGTATGTTACCCTGTTGGCAACTTTGTAAAAAGCTTAAGAACGTGTAACTTTTGTAAAGGTGCAGAAGAAGAAGGTATGCCGATTGCAATTGAGTTGAACCGCCGTATCGCAGGAAAGCCTGTACCATTTACGGTACGACCGGCATATACTGGCTGCCCTACAGCATGTGGCGAGCCGCTAGTAAATGATATCGGTGTTATTAAAATGAAAGATCATTACGACCTATATGTTGGGGGAAAAGCGAAAGGTAAAGATGCAAGGACAGGAGAGCTTTTCGCTGAGGGGTTAACAGAAAAAGACCTATACAAAACAGTCGAAACACTACTTGATATTTATGCTACAAATGGGAAAAAACGAGAAGTGTTAGCGAAGTTTGTGAATCGATTTGGATTCGAAGAACTAAAAACGGCAGTGAATAACGCATAAAGCAAGAGAGAGGGAGATTATTTCCTCTCTTTTTTGATTTTTAAAAAATGGCTGTGTTAAAGACCGCTGTTGATTTCCGCGCATATCTTCGCTTTCCGCGGGCGTTAAAGAGGAAGGTTATTTTCACTATCGTGAAAAAACCTACTCCTCATAGCATACGCTCCTGTGGGGTCTCCCGTTTCCCGCTTCTCCCGCAGGAGTCTACGATATGCGCTCCAATCAACAGCTAGATTCAAATGAAATCAACACTAAGCTTAAACATAGCCTGAAAAATAAATCTGTACAAAAAAATCAACAACTTTGTGGTAAAGAATAATTTAGAATCAAAAAGCTTATTCTCACTAAGGAGTTTGTCCATTCTTGTCGATATAAGTGGAACTCGTTTTCTCCTAAATAGCAACCTACTATGTTACTATTAAAATAATAGAATTTTCGGACAAAAAGAGAGGTTATATCATGATTAAAAATATACCGATTGTGAAAACGAAGTTTACGCCTCCTGTAATAAAAGAAACCAATATACATAGAAAGCATGTAATGAAAAAGTTACAAAGCTTTGAGCAATATAAAATGACACTCATTCACTCTGGCCCCGGTTACGGTAAGAGTACCTTAATCGCAAATTGGCTAACAAACCAAGAGAAAAAATATTGCTGGTATACCATTACACCTCTAGAAAATCATTTTTCTCATTTCTTCATTCATATCATCTCTGCTATTCAGCATACATATCCTAATTTTGGTCAACGGCTTCTGGAATACGTTCATTCAGAATCTGCCATTACACTTGAAAGAGAAGTGTCTTATCTTTGTACGGAGTTTATTAACGAGTTATATAAAATAAGGGAAACGTTTATTTTAGTGCTAGATGACTTTCATACAATGGAGAGTTCGAAAGTTATAGAGAGTTTTGTTTTATTTTTCATTGAACATCTTCCAAAACATGTGCACTTTGTCTTATCTAGTAGGATCAGGCCAAAATGGGACCTGTTCACAAAGCTATTAGTTCATGGAGATATGCTTGAACTAACGGAAACAGACCTTACTTTTACAGAAGAAGAAGTGGAAGTGTTATTTACTGATAGTTATCAAATGGAAATGACGATGAAAGATGTATTGGAAATAATGAAACGAACAGAAGGCTGGATTATTGCAATTCAGATGATCTGGCAACAAATGAAATTAAATGGAAATGTTTTATTCCATCATTGGGAAGACCAGACAAGGGAAGAGTTATTTAGATATTTAGCGTTAGAAATCTTCACGAATCAACCAGATGAAACAAAATATTTTTTAATATCAACGAGTATAATAGATGATTTACATATTAATATGATTGAAGATGTATTAGATATAAAATATGCCACAACTTACTTAAATGAGCTATTGAACCAAAACTTATTTATCTATCAAGTCGGTATAAATCAGTATCGATATCATGCCCTATTTAAAGATTTTTTAGAAAAGCAATTAAGGATGAATGTACCGTTATTCCAATTGCTGCATTCGAAAATGGGTATGTACTATGAACAAAAAGGCGAGCAAGAGCGGGCAATATATCATTATTTGCAGATGGAGAATACTGATAAAGTAGGAAGTCTATTAGAGGTACATGGACAAAGCATGTTGAAAGGCGGGAAAATCGATTATCTAGCAGAAGTAATTGATCGATTGCCAACATCGATAAAAGGGAAATATCCTATTGTTTATTTCGTAGAAGGAGAAATTAACCGATATTTATGTCATTACGAGAAAGCGTTTACATGCTATGACCAATTATTAGAAAATGCTCAGTATATAAAAGAAAAACGGTTAGAAAGTTTAGGGAACGAAGGAAAAGCAAAAATATTTTTAGATACAATCCAACCCGCAAAAGCTAGTAGCTATTTAGCTAGAGCAATCATGTTAATGGAAGGGAAAGAAGAAGACGAGAATAGAATCATTCATCTATATAGCTTGATGGCCGAAAATTTAGTGAACCTTGGAAAAGCGAAAGAAGCGGAAACGTGGTTAAAAAAATGCAGAGAAGTAAAGAGTGCGTTTGAAAAGATAGAGCTTGAAGCAAGACAATATTTACGTACGGGGAAACTAGAAAAGGCAAAGCAATTGTTAGAAATTAATAAAGGAAATTTAGTACAAGAAAATAGACTTTCTCAATCTCATAGAGAAACAGATTTAATCTTGTCCATTGTCTATTCCTATATGGGAGATGCAGAAAGGGCAAAGCGTTTAGCGGAGACAGGTATATTAAGGGGAGCGAACCGAAAGTCTCCTTTTGTAGAGGCATGTGGTTGGATAAGAATGGGACATGCTGTACAAATACAAAGAAGATATGATACGAAATTGGCAATAAAATGTTATGAAACGGCATTAACTTTAATGGATGAAATTAATATGTCGCGAGGTAAATCCGAGGCATATATGGGTCTATGCGTTTTGTATGGAAGAATTGGAGAATATGAACTTGCTATTAAAGCCGGAAGAATGGCTTTAGAAGAACCTAACCGAGTGAAAGATGTATGGTTATCTTCTTATATACATTTAGCGTTAGGAATTGCCCATTACTACAATGATAATTTTACAATGGCAGAAAAAGAATTGGCACTAAGTGAAGAAGGATTTACAGAGTGTCACTGTGCTTACGGTAAAATGGTTAATCATTATTGGCTAAGTAATTTAGCTAATGTAACGAAAAATAAGGAACTATCCACTATGTATTTAAAAAGATTTATACAAGAACAAGAGGAGTTTCCTTTCTTTTTGAAAACGCTTACTCTCTTTGGGCCAAAAGATATTCAAGAAATGATACCGATGTTTATTAGTGCGAAAAAAGAAGTGGGGTATACTCTAGAACGACTATTGAATCAGTTAGGTTTTCAAGACCTTTCGTTTCACCCTGGTTATACCCTTAAAGTGGAAACACTTGGGGATTTTCAGATTTGGTTAGGGCAAAGAAAAGTGTTAGACAAAGAGTGGAAACGAGAAAAGGCTAAAGAAATGTTTCAACTTTTTGTTACAAACAATAACAAGCTACTATCGAAAGAGGAAATTGTCTATCATTTGTGGGGGGAGCAAGACGAAGAGGCTGCTGCAAGAGATTTTAAAGTTGCATTAAATGCATTGAACAAAGTGTTAGAACCAGAGCGAAAACCAAGGGAAACTCCTTTCTTTATTTTGAGAGATGGTACTAGGTATGGGATTAATAAAAATGCTGGAGTAGAGATTGATGCCTACCAATTTAAAGAATTAGTGGAAAAAGGATTGGATGAGCGATCAAGAGCGGTTTCAAAAAATAAATTAGAAGAAGGGCTTGCCCTTTATAAAGGAGAGTACTTACCAGCTCGTCGCTATGAAGATTGGTGTACAGAATGTAAAGAAGAACTGTCAATACATTATTTACATGGAGCAGAGAAGTTAGCACAAATTTATGTAGCGGAAGAAAACTTTGAAACGGCAATTTCATTATGTGAAAAGATTGTTAAGCTGGATAGTTGCTGGGAAGAAGCTTACCGTTTATTAATGTATTGTCATTACAGAAAAAATAATAGATCTTATGCTATAAGAATTTTTGAAAAATGTAAAAAGCATTTAAAAGAGGAACTGGGAGTGGAGCCAATGGAGTCCACGGTGAGGGTGCTTGACTTATTAAGAGAATCGGTATCAGCAAATAACGTTGTATAATCTCTAAAACATCTTATGCATTTTACACCACCAACGGGTTGCCTTCATCAGCACCCGTTTTTTGTGGGCTTATCATCTATAGAACAGTGTAACTTCTTTGCAACTCCCACCATATATACTAGCCATATGTATAGGGGGATAGGGTTTAAATGGTGTAACTTGGATGTAACTTCCGTCCCTCATAATAATTAATAATTAAATATTTTTAATCAAGGGGGAGAAAAAATGAGAAAGAAACAATGGCTAGGGTGGGTAGGAGTTGTTTTAGCACTATTTATGTTAGTAGCATGTAGTTCAAATGATACATCTACGGATGGAGATAAAAAACCGGCAGATGGGGAAAAAGAAGTAATTAAAATTGGTTTATTAACATCTGTTACAGGTGCGCTTGAAGCATATGGAGCCCAAACAATTAAAGGATTTGAGCTTGGTTTGGAATATGCAACTGGTGGAACGATGGAAGTAGCAGGGAAGAAAATTGAATTCATTATTGAGGATACAGAAACGAAACCAGATGTTGCCGTACAAAAAGCAACTAGATTACTAGAAGATCATAAAGTAGATTTTATCGTTGGATCTTCTTCATCGGGTGACACGCTAGCGGTACTACCACTAATGGAAGAATATAAAAAGATTATGGTAGTAGAGCCAGCGGTGGCAGACAGTATTATTGGAGAAAACTGGAACAAATATATTTTCCGTACTGGTCGTAGTTCTTCTCAAGATGCTATTGCTGGAGCAGCTGCTATTGCTAAAGAAGGGGTGAAAATAGCTACATTAGCACAGGACAATGCATTCGGACGTGATGGAGTTAGTGCGTTTGTTAGAACAGCTGAAAGTTTAGGAGCAGATGTTGTGCATGAAGAATATGGAGACCCAGCTGGAGTAGACTTTGCAGCAAACATTCAACGTATTATAAATGCTGAGCCGGATTATTTGTTTGTTATTTGGGCAGGAGCAAACTCTCCTTGGGGTCAGCTTAATGATATGAAAGTACAAGAAAGAGGAATTAAGCTTTCTACAGGTGCTCCAGATATCGCTGCACTTTACACAATGGAAGCGGTAATAGGAATGCAAGGCTTTACCGTATACCATCATACATTACCAAACAACGAAATTAACGATTGGTTAGTAGAAGAGCACCAAAAACGTCATAACGGACAAATGCCAGATTTATTTACACCAGGTGGATTTGCTTCGGCGATGGCTATTGTTCAAGCATTAAAAGATACAAATGGTTCTACGGACACAGATCTTTTAATTGAAAAAATGGAAGGAATGACATTTGATACGCCAAAAGGACCTATGACATTCCGTCCAGAAGATCATCAAGCGTTGCAAACGATGTATGCGATTACTTTAGAAAAAGTAGATGGCTTTGACTATCCGGTGCCAGTTTTAGTACGTGAACTTTCTCCAGAAGAGAGTGCACCACCAATTATGAATAAAAGATAAGTGATTGCAAAAGGGCGACCGAGATGCGACGTGCTATGCACATAGCGGTCGTCCTTTCTATCATTTAAGCGAAGGAGTGAAAAGGATGGACATAATTTTAGAAACAAAAGGCTTAACTATAAAATTCGGTGGGCATGTTGCGGTAAATAATGTTTCCATTCAAATTGAGCGAAACCAGTTGAAATCTATTATTGGGCCAAATGGAGCAGGGAAGACAACTTTTTTCAATATGCTTAGTGGGCAATTAAAACCTTCGGATGGAACTGTTATGTATAAAGGGAAAGACATTACTTCCCTCTCCCCAACAGCGAGGACGCGTTTAGGAATAGGACGCTCCTTTCAAATTACAAATGTATTCCCGCAACTTTCATGTCACGAAAATGTTCGCCTTGCTGTACAGTCTCAGTTTGGCGTTCGATATAACTTAATAAAACATTTTACACAATACAAAGAAATAAACCAAAAAACAGAAGAACTGTTAAGTACGGTGATGTTAGATAATAAGGCGAATGAACTTGCTGTTAACCTTGCGCATGGAGAAAAGCGCAAGCTGGAAATAGCGATGCTTTTAGCTTTAGAGAGTGAAGTGCTTTTATTAGACGAACCAACAGCAGGTATGTCCTTAGAGGAAGTACCTATGATTCTAGATGTCATTAGAAAAATAAGAGACGACCGAAACCGGACAATTATATTAATTGAACATAAGATGGACATGGTTTTAGATTTGTCCGATAGCATTATGGTGTTATTCCACGGTAGTTTGTTAGCGGATGGAGACCCTAATGAAATTATGAAAAACGAACAAGTTCAATCAGCATATTTAGGAGGGCTGTCCATTGACGCTTCTTAAAGTAGATCAAATTCAAACATATATCCAACAATACCATATTTTACAAGGTGTATCGTTTGAAGTAAAAGAAGGAGAAGTAACGGTCCTTCTAGGTAGAAACGGTGCAGGTAAAACGACGACGTTAAGGTCTATTATGGGTTTAAACCCAGTGAAGGAAGGTACCATACAATTTAAAGGGAACGATATTCATCGTTTATCAACGCACAAAATAGCAAGTTTAGGGATTGGATACGTACCGGAAGATCAAGGTATATTTGGTAGTTTAACAGTCGAGGAAAATATGAAAGTTGCGATGAAGAACAAAGATGATGGAACACTCGAAAGGCTTGACTGGATTTTAAATCTTTTTCCAGATTTAAAGAAGTTTTGGAAAAAGAATGGTGGTCATTTAAGTGGAGGTCAAAAACAAATGCTTTCCATAGCTAGAGCATATGTAAATGACAACAGCCTATTACTAATTGATGAGCCTAGCAAAGGATTAGCTCCTATCGTCGTTGAGAAAGTAATGGAATCTATTATGCAAATGAAAGAGAAAACAACAGTCGTTTTAGTGGAGCAAAACTTTGTGATGGCAAGTACAATTGGGGATCATTTTTACATTATAGACGATGGTGTATCTAAACATGAAGGTAAAATGACAGAGTTGAAAGATAATGAAGAGTTGAAACGTCACTATTTAGGCATTGCCTAGTAAATAAGGGGGGAAGGCAATGGAACAGTTTATTAGTATAACAATAAACGGATTGGCTACCGGTATGTTAATCTTTTTACTTGCAGCTGGATTAACTTTAATTTTTGGACTAATGGATGTTTTAAATTTTGCTCACGGTGCCTTGTTTTTATGGGGAGCATACGCTGGGATATGGGCATTTGTGAATAGTGGGAGCTATATCGTTGGAGTAATAGCAGCTATTGTAGCTGGTGTTGCACTTGGATATTTACTAGAGCGTTTTATTATCAAGCCAGTTTACGGTAATCACATACAACAAATTCTTATAACACTTGGTGCCATGCTCGTATTAAGTGAACTCGTAAAAGTTGTATGGGGGCCAAACATTATGGTAGCGCCTTACCCAAGTTGGTTGCAGGGAAGTTGGGAGATTGGAAATATACTACTTATTAAATATCGACTGTTTATTATTGGAGTAGGGCTATTAGTATTTATTGGTCTTTTATTCTTATTAAATAAAACGAAGATAGGATTAATTGTTCGCGCAGGTGTAATAAACAAGGAAATGGTGCAAGCATTAGGTATTAATATACGTAAAATCTTTCTATTTGTATTTATGCTTGGATCAGGGATGGCAGGACTAGCTGGTCTACTATTTGGACCATATTCAGGAGTAATCTATGCTGAAATTGGTTTAGAGTACGGAATATTAGCTTTCATCGTAGTTATTATAGGTGGAATGGGAAGTGTGTTAGGTTCTATGCTAGCAGCAGTGCTTGTAGGAGTGTTAGGTGCTTATGCAGCCTTTTTTCTACCAGAAATTTCCCTTACCGTAAACTTTCTTATCATGATCGCCATATTAGTCTTTAGACCATCTGGCTTAATGGGAATGAAGGAGGCGGTTAAATGAGTAGTGTATTGCGCCTACAACAAATTCCTCGTTACAAGCTAGTATTAGCGATGATTGTAGCTGGATTATTTGCCTTTCCATTTGTTAATGATTCTAGAACATTACTAATAATGTTTACACAAATTTTTATCTTTGCGGCTTTTGCGATGAGTTATGATATTTTACTAGGTTACTCTGGTATCGTTTCGTTCGGGCATGCCATGTTTTTTGGTATAGGAGCGTATACGGTAGGAGTTAGTTTGAAAACCTTTGGACCTAGTATACAAGTCGTTTTGTTTGCTGCATTCATTACGATTATTTTCACTTCTATTGTCAGCTTTTTATTAGGAATTCTTACTTTGCGATTAAAAAGTCATTTCTTTGCGATGTTAACGCTAGCGGTATCCAGCTTGTTTGTCGTCTTAGCGGAAAAGTGGCGTTCTGTAACGATGGGAAATGATGGTTTTACGTTTGTAATCCCGGAACTATTCCGTGACCGGATGATGTTTTATCTTGTTGCATTGTCATTTATGGTGATTATTTTCTTAATATTAAAGCGATTCACAGAGTCTCCAATGGGGCGTGTTCTACAAGCAATACGAGAAAATGAATCCCGAGTAGAATCGCTTGGGTTTAAGATTATGCATTATAAAGTAACGGCCAACATTGTAGCGGGAGTTGTTGCTGGTTTGGCTGGGATTTTATACGGAATGAGTCTGCGGTTTGTCAACACGTCTGTACTCTCTGTTCAACTTACCCTAGATGCACTTTTAATAACGATTATTGGTGGGGTAGGAACATTATTTGGATCGATTGTTGGAGCGGCACTCATTGAATTTGCTAAGCACGGATTAATGGATTTAGCAAAAGTACATTGGATTTTTGAGAGATGGATTATCCTATTTGGGTCAATATTTATATTAGTAGTCATGTTCTTCCCAAAAGGAATTGTCGGGACAACAATAAACTGGTGGGCAAAATATCAGTATAAAAAAGCTGGAAAACAACTGATGAAAGATCAAACGATTAATAAAGACCTGTAGATTTAGAGGATTCGGAGTGTGAAAGTCTAATGAATAAGGTAGAAATAGGCGTCTTAAGTACTGGAGTTTACATTCCTAGCCATTGGATGACGAGTGAGGAAATTGCAAAAGTGTCCGATATACCATTAGAAATAATAGAAAAGAAGATGGGGATTAGAAAAAAGCCGATTCCAGGTATGAAAGACCATACTTGTCAGATGGGAATATATGCTGCAAAAGAAGCGATTGCTAAAGCACGTGTGAACCCAGAACAGATTGATTTAGTTATCTATATTGGGGAGGAGCATAAGGAATATCCTTTATGGACGGCTGGGATAAAATTGCAGCAAGAAGTAGGTGCTGTCAACGCTTGGGCATTTGATGTAGCACAACGTTGTGGAACGACCATTATGGCCTTGAAAGTAGCAAAGAGTATGATGATAGCTGATACATCAATTCAAACAGTTCTACTAGCAGGGGGATACAGAAATGTAGATTTTATTGATTATACGAATCCTCGAACTAGATTTATGTATAACCTGTCTGCTGGTGGTGGCGCCATACTGTTAAAGAAAGGCTATGCTAATAATCAGTTGCTAGAGAGTCATATTATGACAGATGGGACTTTTTCAGAAGACGTAGTGGTTGTCGCTGGTGGAACAAAAATGCCAACAAGTGTATTTACAATTGAGGCTGGCCATCATCAATTAGATGTTTTAGATCCAGAGGGAATGAAGCAACGTTTGGAGGAGAAGTCATTAGTTAATTTCATTAAAGTAGTGGACATGGCACTTCAAAAAAGCGGATACGATAGAGAAGATATTAATTATCTAGCTATCTTGCATATGAAGAAATCAGCACATGACTATATGTTAAAGGAGTTAGGTCTCATAGAAGATCAAACTATTTATTTACAAGACTATGGCCACATGGGCCAGTTTGATCAAATTTTATCTTTGCAGCTCGCTTTAGAGCAAGGGAAAGTTAAAAATGGGGATATAGTTGTCCTTGTAAGTGCTGGGATTGGATATGCTTGGGGTGCGTCGGTCATAAAGTGGGGAAGTGAAAAGGAGGATATCTAGTATGCTTACATCTACATTAAAAGAGGTTCAATTAAGTAATGGGGAAACTATTGCGTACCGTGAGCGTGAAGGAGGAGTAGAGGTTATACTTCTCGTTCATGGAAATATGACATCTTCTAAACATTGGGACATTTTAATGGAAGCCTTTCCTTCTGAATATAAGCTATATGCTATAGATATGAGAGGGTTCGGAGCTTCCTCCTATAAAACTCCAGTTACTAGAATAAAAGATTTTTCTGATGATATGAAAGGGTTAGTAGATTCACTTGAATTAAAGAACATTACTCTTGTGGGTTGGTCCACTGGAGGAGTGGTGTCATTACAATATACGATTGATTACCCAGACGATGTAAATAAGGTTATCCTTTTAGCTTCAGGATCTACTCGTGGCTACCCATTTATGACGGTAAATGAAACAGGAGAATGGGTAAGGTTAGCTACCTTAGAAGAAGTGAAAAAAGATGCCACAAAATCTATACCTATCCAAGAAGCGTATGCTAAAGGAGACAAAGCTTTTCTGAAAAATATATGGAACATGTTAATTTATACAATGAATCAGCCTAGTGAGCAACAGTATGATGAATATTTAGAAGATATGATGACACAAAGAAATTTAACAGAAGTATATCAAGCTTTAAATACATTTAATATAAGTACGGTTCATAATGGATTGGTAGAAGGAACTGGTGAGGTAGAAAAAATAAAAAAACCTATTCTAATTTTAGCTGGAGATTCCGATTTAGTTATTTCACCAGAAATGACGAAGGAAATAAAAGAGGATTTAGGGGATAATGGAGAATTGGTTTATTTAAAAGGTTGCGGTCACTCACCTCTAATAGATGATATACATCAGTTAATCAATAATATGATAACGTTTTTGAGAAAACAGGGGGAGTAATAATGCGATTACAAGATAAAACAGCTATCATTACAGGAGCAGGAAACGGAATAGGAAAAGAGGCTGCGTTTACTTTTGGTAAAGAGGGAGCCAATGTCGTAGTTGCAGATTATAATTTAGAAGCTGCTGAAAAAGTGGTTGCGGATATGAATGAATTTGGAGGGAATGCCATAGCAGTTCACGTGAATGTGGCAGACCAATCTAGTGTACAAAAAATGGTGGAGCAAACTATCCAGCAATTTGGGCGCATTGATATTTTAGTAAATAATGCAGGTATTACTTCAGATGCTATGCTCTATAAAATGACTCCAGAAGCGTGGCAAAAAGTAGTCGATGTAAACTTAACTGGTGTTTTCTACTGTACTCAAGCGGTAATTCCAAAAATGTTAGAGCAAAGTAAGGGGAAGATTATTTCTACATCTAGTGTGTCTGGAGTATACGGTAACGTCGGTCAGACCAACTATGCTGCTACAAAAGCAGGTGTAATTGGGATGACAAAATCTTGGGCAAAAGAATATGGTGGCAAAGGTATTAATGTTAATGCAGTAGTACCCGGATTTATTGAGACCGACATGGTTGCAAAAGTACCGGAGAATGTGTTAGATAAAATGAGAAGTATTATTCCACTTCAACGACTTGGAAATCCAGCAGATATTGCAAAAGCCTATTTATATTTAGCTTCGGATGATGCTGATTATGTGAACGGTACAGCACTACACGTTGATGGCGGAATTATGATGTAAATAGAGCTGCGCTTCTATCTTGAATAAAGATGGGGGGCAGCTTTTTTTCTGACTGCTCGAGGGTGTCCGCCGCTTTCTTTTATCTCATTACGGAGTGCTCCAGTTTTTACGTCGCAGAGCGAGCGCCCTCCGCTTTTCTGTGTAACTCATATGCAACTTTTATCTATTATTCTTGTATTATAAGTTGATGGTAAAGGAGGAGGTAAGATGAGCTGGGATACTGATTGGTTAACAAATCGAGCTCGTATTACCCCAGAGAGAGTGGCCATTGTTAATGGGGCTTCGGGAGAAGAGTGGACGTACAGTCAATTAAATAGAAGAGCCGAAAATTTAGCATGTTCTTTATTAAAACAAGGTATCGAAAAGGGAGATCGAGTTGCGTTATTTTCTCCAAATGCCATTTGTTACCTAGATATACTTTTTGCATGTATGAAAATTGGTGCAATTTTTGTGCCGATGAACTGGAGACTATCTTCAAATGAAGTGCATGTGGTTTTAGAAGATTGTAAACCAAAATTGCTCTTTTATACTAGGGACACGAGTCACTTCATAATAAAAAAATATATGGATAAAGCATATAGTGTAGAGGACAAGACATATAGTAGTTGGATTACTAATATCGGTTATAGAGAATACACAGAAATAGAGGTAGATTGTCCATTAGCGATAATTTATACTGGCGGTACAACAGGAAAGCCTAAGGGAGTAGTGCTTTCTCATCAATCTATTTTTTATAATACAATTAATACTATCAACAGTTGGAATATTACGGCTAACGATACAACCTTAACTTTTCTACCGATGTTTCATACAGGTGGACTGAATGTATTAACGCTCCCTGTATTGCATATTGGTGGAAAGGTTGTTATTGGAGATAAATTTGACCCGGTAGAGGCAATTCGTTTACTGAACAAATACTTTATAACTATTGCCATTTTTGTACCAACTATGTACCATTTTATGATTGAAACGCAGGAATTCCGTGAGAGTCACTTTCCTTCTATGCACACATTTTTATCTGGTGGTGCACCTTGCTCCTATAAAATTTATGAAGCTTTTGAACAAAAAGGATTGCAGTTTAAAGAAGGATATGGACTAACCGAAGCCGGACCGAATAATTTTTATATTGATCCAAAAGATGTAAAAAGGAAAAGAGGCTCGGTCGGAAAACCGATGCTCTATAATAAAGTGAAGATTGTGGATGAAGAAGGACTAGAAGTTAATAATGGGGAAGTTGGAGAAATTATTATTCAAGGATCACACGTCTTTCATTATTATTGGAATCGTCCTGACGCGACTCGAGAAGCAATAAAAAAAGGATGGCTACATACAGGGGACTTGGGTAAAAAAGATGAAGATGGTTTCTTTTATATTGTCGGTCGTAAAAAAGATATGATTATTACAGGTGGAGAAAATGTATATCCTATAGAAGTGGAACATGTAATCGCAGAACATAAGTATGTAAAAGAAGTAGCAGTAGTCGGTTTGAAAGATGAGCAGTGGGGAGAAGTGGTTGCTGCTTTTATAGTAAAAGAAGATTCAGCTCCTTTATTAACTAAGGAGATAGAAATGTATTGTCGTTCTGCTTTGGCAGGTTATAAGATTCCGAGATTAATTATATTTCTGACCGAATTACCGAAAACAGCAGTAGGGAAAATTGATAAGAAGCAGTTAGAAATATTAGGTGAGATGGAAAAAGCATAAGGATAAAAGGAAAAAGGTTGACCTAAGTTAAATGGGTCAACCTTTGTTTTTTTACTATAATTTTATCAGTTGAGTCCGTTTCATGGTGTATGACTACTATACGAAAAACGAATGATAGGTACTTTATCTTTATTACTATACCTTAATTAACGAACTTATTATTGTACATTAAACGATAATATTTGTTTTTCAATAAACGAACCGTAATTATGAACGGGAGTCAATTACTAAAGGGATCATCATTAATAGATTTCCAGTAATAAGCATCGTATAAAAGACTGATATAGAATCAATAAACCCTAAAGGGTGTATACATGACATCAAAATAGTTATAAACCCAAGTGGTTTAAAAAATTTTACTTTTTCGTTCAAAAATTATCCCTCCATTGATATTAAGTCGTTGAATGCAATAATTAGTTGAATAACGTTTCCTTCTTTTAATTGATAAATTTCACTTGATCCATGTTGACGAATGTAACCAGTCCCATCTGGATAAAGCCAAAGTTTAAGTTGTAATGGTCGTTTTCCTTCTAACTGAATTAAGAAGTCTATATGTGGATTGTCATTTATAGTTACGCTTGTTGCTTCGGCGTTTGAAAAAGCTTCTACTAATAGAATATGCCACTGGCTTGATGGCTCATATCTTCGTACACCTGTAAGAGGCATGCCTTCTTGCTGTCTCGCTTTAAAAGAGTTTATGTTTTCAGAAGGTGCTGCGAACGTATTCATAATTTGTGAAGAAGAGATTCCGTGCATAAAATGGTCTTCTGAGAGTTGAGCCGACTTTTGGAGGAGGTTCGTACCTGCAAAAATGGTTATAATCAAAATAGCTAGTAAAGAAGTTAAAGGTAGTAAAAGGTTTCGATTCCAGGACGATTTCGATTTTTCTTCTATGCGTTTCTTTTTATTAATTTCATAGAATGAATAAATTTTCTTTTCTTCAGACCTAGAGATGGACTGTAAGGCTTTAAACTCTTTATCAAAAAATTGACTCATAACCGTTCCTCCTCCTTCTTCATCACTTTTCGTAACGCTGCAAGAGCCCTTGTGGTAGTGGATTTTACTTTACTAATAGACCATCCTGTTATTTGAGAAGCTTCTTCCATAGATAGTTCTTTTATTTTTCTCAAGATTAATATTTCTTGATATTCCCACTTTAATTGTTTGATGCCTTCAAATAGAGCAACAACGGCTTCCCCTTTCTCTATTATTTCTGCTGGAGTAGGATTATTGTCTTTGATTACACTTTTTTCTATAGAAAAAAATATGAATTTCTTTTGCTTTCTTATGTAATCAATCGTTCTATTACGAGCAATAGATATAATCCAAGTTGAGATGGAAGCTCTTTGTTGAAAAGTATCAAGTTTCCGATAAACTTGCACAAAAGTATCTTGCGTAATATCCTCAGAAACTGCTGCATTTCGAACCATTAAAAATACATAACTATACACTTGGTCACTATATTCTAAATATAACTGTTCAAAGAAATTCTCTTTGCTATTCAATGGCTCTCCCCCTTTTTAATAGGTTAGACGAACGACTATATAATTGGGAACAGTAAAATACAAAAATTCATCCTCAAACCATGTAACATTTCCACCCACCCCTCGTCTAATCCTACAGAACCATATATTACAAACATGTTAAAAGTGCCTGGCACCTGTAACGTATTTGTAATATTGAAGGAGGATATGGACGGGATGAAGAGGTCAGGGTTTGTATTTTTGTTTGTAATCGTAGCTTTGTGCGTAAGTATAGGTGCTTGGTATTTTAATGCAAAGCCTTATATGATAAACGGTATTGGCAACAGTGAAGAAGCGATCGATGTGTTACCGAATAAGAAGTGGGTTTTTGCTTTTTCCGAGAGCTTAAAAGAATCTACCGTTAATTCATCTACTGTTTTTATACAAAACCGCAAAGGAAAGAATATCGATGTTCATATAGAACTCCTAGATAATCGCATCATTACAGTACATCCACCTAAAGACGGCTATGAACTAAAGAACGGACCATACAGTATCGTTGTTTCCAAAGGTGTTAAAGCAAAAAACGGTCAACCGATTAAGGAAGAAATGAAAGTAGAATTTAATATACATGAAACATTGCAATCGGTTAAAAACAAAAAACAACTAAACTCACTTTTCCAAAACCATTTAGCAAGTATGGAAAAAACAGTGGAAAAGGGGCTTTTTAGTGGTTTCTCTATGGGAAGAGCAGGAAGCGACATGTCAAGTGAGGCTATGGATGATTCTGACGGAGAAGTTGCTACTCCACAAAGTAGTGAATTTTCCGAAACGAATGTTCAAGTAGCGGGAGTAGATGAAGGGGATATCGTAAAAACAGATGGAACGTTTATTTATCAAATTATGGATAATAAATTAACCATTTTTAAAGTGAACGCTCCTGAAAAAATTGAACATACAACAGAAGTACGTTATAACAATTTCACTCCTAGTCAACTTTATGTAGACAAAGAACATGTAGTAGTTATCGGATACGAGTATGGTGGGGCATCCCATTACCCAACAAGAGGTGATGTTGGCATTATGCCGATAATGCCAATGTACAGTGCTGCCAAAGCAATTGTTTATGATTTTTCCAATAAAAAAGAACTTAAAGAAATACAAAGTACTACAATAGAAGGTAATTTACTATCTACGAGAAAGGTAGACGATTATGTTTATCTAATAACGAATCATTACCCGAACGTATGGACATTAAAAGAGGATATAGAAGTAGACTTAAGACCTCGTATTTCTACATCACTCAATGGTGAAGACAAGAAAGAAGAATTGGAATACGTGGACTACGAGAAAATATACCATATTCCTGGCTCAACCGAACCGAATTTTATGAACATAGTAGCAATCAACATAAAAAAGCAAAACGAAAAAGTTAATACGGTAACGTACGTTGGAAGCGGAAATGAAATATTTATGTCTCGTTCAACCTTATATATTACGGTTCCTACTTATCCAGAATTTGATGGAATTGGCCATTGGTTTGACCATACGGAAACAGAAATTTATAAATTCAACGTAGATAAATCGAATATAGAATACAAGGCTACAGGTACGGTGCCTGGTAGATTATTAAATCAATTTTCCATGGATGAATTTGAAGGACATTTCCGAGTTGCAACGACAACGGGGAATGCGTGGGATGAAACCGCTCCATCAGGCAATCATTTGTTTGTAATGGACCAAACTCTTGAGGTAATTGGAAGTGTAGAAGATTTAGCGCGTGGTGAACGAATTTATTCGGTAAGGTTCATGGGCGAAAAAGCTTATGTTGTTACATTCAAAGAAGTAGATCCGTTATTCGTATTTGATTTGAGCAATCCAACAGACCCGAAAGTTCTAGGGGAATTAAAGATACCTGGTTTCAGTAATTATTTACACCCATATGATGAAAATCATTTAATTGGCTTTGGGTACAATACTACACTTGAAAAAGGACACGACAATAGACCATTTGTTGTTCAAGATGGAGTAAAACTATCACTATTTGACGTTTCTGACCCTACAGACCCAAAGGAAAAGTTCACCGAAATTATAGGTGGAAGAGCAACTTATTCACAACTGAACTATGATCATAAAGCATTACTATTTCATAAAGAAAAAGACATTTTTGCATTCCCAATCGTAATCTATGAACAAGGTAGTAAATACGATTATCGATTAGATTTCCAAGGTGCTTTTGTATATGGTATAGATTTAGAAAAAGGATTTACCCGCCACTTAGAAATTTCACATTCAAAGAGTGAAAGAAGTTATTATGAATCATGGGAAGAAGACATTCATCGAGTCTTATACATCGGTGACCACCTATATGCTGTCTCACCAAAAAACATTTCGGCTCATAAAATCACATGGTAATCACCATAACGGCGCTCGTTCCTCAATAGTGGAGAACGAGTGTTTTTATTATAAGGCTATGTTAAAAATAAATTTGTTGATTAGATTCCATAACCAGCGGTTGATTTTCGCGCATACCGTAGACTCCTGCGGGAAAAGCGGGGAGCGGGAGACCCCACAGGCGCTAGCGCCGAGGAGGCTCCCGGCCCGCCCGCGGAAAGCGCAGGTATGCGCGGTAATCAACAGCGGTGTTCTAACACAGCCTTTAATAAAGGAAATACCAAATTATTTCCCAGGGAAAGATTTTGTCGGAATATGTGGAATACGAAAAAATCCCCATATTATCCTAACAAGCTATATATTCATATAGTAAATAAATAGTGATTGATGTTTTAAAATCGCAACGTACGGAAATATAAGTAGAAGTTTCGAAATTGTATAGGAAAGTGCTATAATAAATCGAAAAAACATAATGAAAAAATCGCTTTTAAAATAGAGGAATCGAGGGGACCGGCATGAAAACAAAACTACATCTATTATATGGTGGAAAATCAGCCGAACATAAAGTATCACTACAAACAGCATTAGCTGTAACGAAAGCATTAGACATGGATAAATTTGAAGTACATCCAATATATATTAAGGACACCGGTGAATGGGTTAGAGGAAACCAAATCAATGCTCCAGTAGAAAATGTAAAAGAATTACAGTTGCTAGAAGAAGGAACTTCAAGTGCTCCAATGGTGTTGCAAGATACAAAAAGTGAAAACCAATGTACTGTTATTTTCCCACTACTTCACGGTCCAAACGGAGAAGACGGAACAGTACAAGGATTATTAGAAGTATTGAATTTACCTTACGTTGGGAACGGAGTTTTAGCTTCATCGGCAGGTATGGATAAAGTCATTATGAAAAACCTTTATGCACAAGCTGGACTTCCACAAGTCAATTATGTTCATTATCTTCGTATAGAGTGGGAAAAAGAAGCTGACAAGGTTTACAGTGAAGTGGAAGAACAACTTGGCTATCCGTGTTTCGTAAAACCTGCAAACTTAGGTTCAAGTGTTGGTATCAGTAAAGCAAATAACCGTGAGGAATTAGCGGAAGCGATTAAAGAGGCATTCGATTTTGACCGTAAAATTATTATTGAAGAAGGACTTGTTGGAGCACGTGAAATCGAAATCGGTGTTCTTGGCAATGATGAGCCAGAATGCTCTGTTGTAGGAGAAATTGTAGCGAAAAAAGACTTTTACGATTACAAAGCAAAATATGAAGATGGGGATACAGCTATGATTATCCCAGCTGAAATCGATGAATCTATTGATAAACAAGTTCGTGAAATGGCTGTAACAGCTTTTAAAGCAATTGATGGAGCAGGTCTTGTACGAGCGGACTTTTTCTTAACGAAAGAAGGAAAATTGTATATAAATGAAGTAAATACAATGCCTGGTTTTACACCATTTAGTATGTTCCCGCTTTTATGGCAAAATACAGGAGTAGATTATCCTTCATTAATTGAAAAATTAGTAAACCTTGCACTAGAGCGCCATGCAGAAAAGCAAAAAATCAAACATACATTTTAATAATTGCAAGGGGATGCTTCGTATATAAGCATCCCTTTCTAGTAATAAGGAGACCGAAAAAATGATAAATAGAACATTAAAGCAAGTGGAGCAAATGTCAAAAGGTGAAGGACTTGCTTCGAAATTTGAACAGTTGAACATAAAAGGTGTTGCAAATGATACAAGAAAAGAATTAACTGGATGTTTATATGTTCCAATTGTCGGGGAAAATTTTAATGGGCATGTTTTTACAGAGAAAGCCGTAAAAGAAAGAGGAGCAGTTGCGTCGTTTTGGCAAAAAGACCAACCATCTCCGCCTAAAGATGTGCCTCTCATTTTGGTAGACGACACGATTGAAGCTCTGCAAAATTTAGCGAGTAGTTACCGCGATCAACTAAACGTTAAAGTTGTTGGGGTAACAGGTAGTAATGGAAAGACGACGACTAAAGATATTGTAACGACCATTCTTCAAACGAAGTACACAGTCCATAAAACAGCAGGAAACTACAACAATCATATCGGGCTACCTTTAACCATTTTATCTATGAGTGAAGATGTAGAAGTAGCAGTGTTAGAAATGGGAATGAGCGGTAGAGGAGAAATAGAATTACTATCTAACATATCAAAACCAGACGCTGCAATCATTACGAACATTGGAGAGTCGCACTTACAGGATCTAGGAAGTAGAGAAGGTATTGCAGAAGCCAAACTAGAAATTGCAAGTGGACTTAAAGAAGACGGAGTCCTAATTATCAATGGCGATGAACCACTTCTTACGAATAATAAAGTCTGTCAAAGTGAAAATGTTATTCGTTTTGGAATCAGTGTAGATAATGACCTTGTAGCTGAAGCGATTAATATGAAACCTGATGGCACTAAATTTAGTGTAGGTGGAAAAGAGTTCTTTATTCCTATATTAGGAAAACATAATGTTACGAACGCATTAGCAGCGATGGCTGTAGCGGAACATTTAGGTTTAACTGATGAGCATGTAAGAAAAGGATTAAAAGAAGTTTCCATTACTGGAATGCGCAATGAAGTAATTCATACGAATAGTGGTTGGACGATTATTAACGATGCATATAACGCTAGTCCAACATCTATGAAAGCAGCAATCGACTTACTAACGGAATTAACCGGATATAATCAAAAGATAGTCGTATTAGGTGATATGTTGGAGCTTGGTGATTTAGAAAAACAATTCCATCGAGAAACAGGTAGTCATATTAATGAAAAGGAAATTGACTTTGTTTTTACTTATGGATTATTGGGAGAAGAAATTGCAAAAGGTGCTCGCAAAAAAATGAGTGAAGATCGTGTGCGTTCCTTCCGAGATAAGGATGCTCTAATCACGGCACTATTAGAAAAATTGACCAACAATGACATAGTTTTAGTTAAAGCTTCTCGTGGTATGAAATTAGAAGAGGTAGTAATCGGTATTAATGGTTAGAAGAAGTCATGTCAATTAGGAAGTGAGGTGGAATTGCTGGCTCTATTGGAGAAAACTTCAAATTTCAATTATGCAAAATTCTTTTGTTTAGGTGAATACTAACATTAAGCTCTTCCGCTATCTATTGTTTATCTTTGTTGCTTTTGTTTTAAATATGTGTTATTATAACAGGTAATGTGTTTTAAAACCGTGTGCTTATTACACAAAAAACGTCTACTTATTACACAATTGGGTGAGTGTAAAACTTATCTGATTATTTAATATGTATAGATAAGGAGTAGGAAAAAATTTGGTATTATTTAAAGAACTAGGTTTATCAGAAAATTTAATGAAGTCAGTAGAAAAAATGGGGTTTGAAGAGGCAACACCAATTCAAGCAGAGACCATTCCAGTTGCATTACAAGGTAATGATGTTATTGGTCAAGCGCAAACAGGAACAGGAAAAACAATTGCGTTTGGTTTACCATTAATCGAGAAAATCGATCCAAACAACGACAACATCCAAGGTCTTGTTATTGCACCAACTCGAGAGTTAGCAATTCAAGTAGCGGAGGAATTATATAAAGCAAGTTATCATAAAAGAGTTAGAGTTCTTTCTGTTTTTGGTGGGCAAGACATTCAACGTCAAATGCGCTCATTAAAGAAATATCCACACATTGTAGTTGGTACGCCAGGTCGACTATTAGACCACATCAACAGAAAAACAATGAAGTTAAATAACGTTAAAGTTGCTGTTCTTGATGAAGCAGATGAAATGTTAAACATGGGATTCATTGAAGACATTGAAAAAATCTTAAGTGAAGTGCCAGAAGAACACCAAACATTACTTTTCTCTGCTACAATGCCAGGACCAATTCGTGCGATTGCGGAACGTTTCATGACGAATCCAATCAATGTGAAGGTTAAATCGAAAGAAGTAACGGTTCCTAACATTCAACAATATTATGTAGAGACACAAGAAAAGAAAAAATTTGATGTGTTAACACGCCTTTTAGATATTCAATCTCCAGAGCTAGCTATCGTATTCGGTCGCACAAAGCGTCGTGTTGATGAATTATCTGAAGCATTAACCGTTCGTGGTTATGCTGCGGAAGGTATTCATGGTGACCTTTCTCAAGCAAAACGTATGAGTGTATTACGTAAATTTAAAGAAGGTCACATTGATGTATTAGTTGCAACAGACGTTGCTGCTCGTGGATTAGACATTTCTGGTGTAACTCACGTTTACAACTTTGACATTCCACAAGATCCGGAAAGTTATGTTCACCGTGTTGGACGTACTGGTCGTGCAGGGAAAAGTGGTCAAGCGATTACTTTTGTAAACCCTCGTGAAATCAGTTACTTGCACCATGTTGAAAAAGTAACGAAACGTAAAATGGAAAAAATGAAGTCACCAACACTTGACGAAGCATTAGAAGGTAAACAAAAACTTTCAATGGAAAAATTAACGCAAGCGTTAGGGTCAGAAAACTTAAACTACTATCGTACTGCAGCAGAGCAGTTATTAGAAGAGCATGATTCTATGACGCTTATCTGTGCAGCATTAAAATTGTTAACAAATGAGCCAGACATGACACCAATTAACTTAACGGAAGAATCTCCGTTACGTGGTGGTGGTCGTGGTGGAGACCGTGGAGGTCGCGGTGGAGACCGTTCTCGCGGTGGCAAGGGTGGCCAAG
Organism: Bacillus alkalisoli; assembly: GCF_002797415.1. Taxonomy (GTDB): domain Bacteria; phylum Bacillota; class Bacilli; order Bacillales; family Bacillaceae_I; genus Bacillus_CD; species Bacillus_CD alkalisoli. Next base: position 3,782,246 of record NZ_KZ454944.1, on the reverse strand, counting down.
GCGGCGGTAAAGGCGGTCAATGGAATAAGCGCTCAAACTCTGGTGACAGAGACAGAAAAAGTTCTGACCGTGGTGGCGCATCTAACAGCAAACGCCAAGGATTCAAACGTTCTTCTCGTAAAGAGAAAGTATAATTTTATACAAAAAGGTCAAGCTGATGTAGCAATTGCTATCTCGCTTGGCCTTTTTTATATTTCACTAATTCTCCAGCCGATATCACCAAAATCCTAACCCATTTTTCTATCTTTAATAGGGAAGACTAATAAAAACCACAACAAAATTAGGAGGAACTGAAATTGACAGTAGTTAGATTAGGTTACGTTGCAATGAGTGTGCACTTAAAAAATGCATCTCCATCACAAACAATGACATATGCACAATTTCAAAAATTAAAAGACAGAGAAGCGGCAATTCATAAACTAGAAAGAATCGCTGTGAATAACTTAGAAAATTGTTTGCGTCTTTTAAAACATAATGTTGGTCATGATATTAAGTTCTTTCGCTATAGCTCAAAATTAATACCACTTGCGAATCATGAAGAAGTTAAAGATTGGAAATATATGAGATCTTTAAAAGGTGTACTAACCGAAATAGCTAACTTCCTAGAGCATAACCCAATGAGGGTTGACTTTCATCCAGATCATTTTGCTATATTAAACTCATCTAAAAAAGAAATCATAAGCCAGACGATAAAGACGCTTTCTATGCATGAGGCACTTTTAAAGGGAATGAAGGTAAATCGGCGACATAGATGTGTTCTTCATGTTGGGGGAGCTTATAAAGATAAAGAAAAAGCGCTAGAGCAGTTTATCCAAAATTGGGGAATAGTTCCTCATTCTCTTCAAGAGATGATTATTTTAGAAAATGATGATACAACGTTCCATCTACATGACACATTATACTTATGTGAAAAGTTAAATATCCCTCTCGTATTTGACTATCATCACCATTTAGCTAATCATGAATATGAAAATTGGGAGGAAGATTGGGAAAGGGTAGTTCGTACGTGGGGTGATTCAGCCTTGCCTGTTAAAATGCATATCTCTAGTCCTCGTGATACAGCTAATTTCAGAGCGCATGCAGATTACATTGACGTAAAAATGTTTAAAGAGTTTCTGGACAAAACAAAGGGAAGTGTTTCTCAAATAGATTGTATGATAGAAGCGAAAAAGAAAGATCACGCCCTTTTTCGCTTGATGGATGAAATTACTCAATATGATAATATAGAAAGGATAGATGGTGCTTCATTTAAGGTTTTGTAAAATTCTACCGAAATTTATATTTTATTGTATAATGAGAAAAGACTTGTCTGGAGAGGAGATTTATAAATGAGACCAGAGCCAACGCGAAAAATACATAGAAAAGCGTTAACAGTGTGGAGAATAGCGAGTGGTATTAATGCGTTAATTTTTCTAGCACTAATAGTAGGGCTTTATTTTGTCATCATTAGAAATGATTGGCCTTTATGGCCAGCATACATAGGGACGACACTTCTTGTAGTATATGCATCACTAAATATATGGCTATTGCCAGCAATGAGATGGAAAAGATGGCGCTATGATGTTCACGAACACGAAATTGACTTGCAAAGAGGCATACTTGTAAAACAACGCACACTTGTCCCGATGGTTAGAGTGCAACATGTAGACACGAGACAAGGACCAATCTTAAAGAGGTATAAGCTATCTACTGTTATCATTTCTACTGCGGCAACCACACATGAGATACCTGCATTAGGAGAGGAAGAAGCTGACCAAGTGAGGGATTATATTTCAAAGCTTGCAAGGGTGACAGACGATGATGACATTTGAAAAACGAAGAATGCATCCTGCAGCAGCGATCGTATCTTTTGTTCGGCAACTGCGTGAACTACTCATTCCGTTTTTATTCTTTTTTATTTTCGGAACAAGGGGCGATTCGATTAATATTTATTATATGATTGCAATCGGAGTAGGTCTGCTATTTGCCCTAGCTATAGGGGTCTTTACGTGGTTACGCTTTTATTATTGGGTTGAAGATGGTGAATTAAGAATAGAACATGGAGTGTTTGTTAAGAAAAAAAGATTTATACCATTAGAGCGAATTCAAACGATTGATACATCTGCTGGTATTATACAGCGTATGTTTGGGATTGTGAAACTTCAGGTAGAAACAGCAGGAAGTGGAAATGAAGCAGAGGCTGTTATGACTGCTGTGACGAAGGAAGATGCAGCGCATTTAAAAGAACTTTTACTTATGAAAAATAAGGCGCGTGAGACAGACGAAGAACAAGAAGTGGTCCATTTGGATGAACATGGAGAAGTTGTGTTGCAACCTGAAAAAGTAATCGAAGAAGAGCAGTCGACCTACCGAGTAACATGGAAGGATCTATTAATCGTTGGTTCTACTTCCGGTGGAGTTGGGGTTGTTTTATCTGGGGTAATAGCATTTACAACCCAAATAGAACAGTTACTGCCGATGGAAAGAGTATTTAACCAATTTGGAGAGTTACTACAAACGAGTATTATTTTTATTTCTACCATCATATTTTTTGTGTTGCTTGTATCGTGGATTATATCGATTGGGTTGACGATGCTAAGATATGGTAACTTTCATGTAGTAAAAAAAGAAGATAAGTTAATTGTTTCTCGCGGAATTATTGAGAAGAAGCAAATGACCATTCCTTTGGGGAGAATTCAAGCAGTAAGAATTTCACAAAACATTATAAGGCAGCCTTTTGGGTTAGCGACAGTATATGTAGAAAGTGCGGGAGGTTCAAGTGGAGAAGGGGATACTTCCACTATTCTGTTTCCGCTAGTGAAATTAAGAGATGTTGCTGGGTTACTTTCGCAATTTACGCCTGACTATAATTTAAGAAGTAATGTCAATGGTGTCCCGAAGCGTTCGTTTTTACGATATAACATTAAGTTAGTAGTGCCAGCTGTTTTAATTAGTGGAGTAGTTTCTTATTTTTTTGCTCCATATGGGTTTATATCCTTTATCTTAATTCCACTTGCATTATTGCTAGCTTTTTTCCGTTATAAAGACGCGGGTTGGTATTCTTCAGAAGTAGATTTGCAGTTGTCTTATCGTGTACTAAGCAAAAATATTGTTCTAGTGAAAAAGCGCAGAATGCAATGTTTTGACTTAGTCGAATCCTTTTTCCAAAGAAGAAGGAAAGTTGTTACGATCGCAACTGCGGTAAAATCTAGTTGGGGATCGAAATACTTTAAGGTTGTCGATGTAGATAAAAAACACGGAGAACAACTATATCAGTGGTACTCTTATAAACCAAAGTCTTAAACGATGAAGTTCATTTTGGTAAGAAAAATGGGAGAAAGTGAGCTATAAGGTCGATGAAGTTCATTTTGCCAAAGAAAATAGAAGAAAGTGAACTTGATAAGATAAGACTTATGAAGTTCATGATGCATCAGAAAAAAGGAAAAATGAACATGATCAAAACAATAAAGCAAAAAGAGGACTCTTAAGAGTCCTCTCAGACTGTCGACAAATTCGAAAAAATTCGAGTTTGCCGACAGTTTTTTTGTATAATTAAAGTATCAAAAGAATTATGGGGTGAATGTAATGCTAACTAAAAATACACAGATGAAGCGTGATCAATTAGAGATGATAGCTTTAGAACAACTTGTACCTGCGAACCATCTGGTTCGTAAGATAGAAGCTTCTATCGATTTTTCATTTATTTATGCACTTGTTCAAGATATGTACTCTGCTGAACGAGGTCGTCCGAGTATTGATCCTGTTGTATTGATTAAGATGGCATTCATTCAGTACCTTTTCGGTATTCGCTCAATGCGTCAAACAATCGCTGAAATCGAAACGAATTTGGCTTATCGCTGGTTCCTTGGATTTGGTTTTTATGATAAGGTACCACACTTTTCAACGTTTGGTAAAAACTACGAGCGTCGTTTTAAAGATACAGATCTATTTGAAGTGATTTTCTATCGCATTTTGAAGGAAGCCACAGACAAGAAATTGATAAGTAGTGAACACGTATTTATCGATTCTACACACGTTAAGGCAAGCGCTAATAAACATAAATTTGAGAAGAAGGTAGTTCGAAAAGAATCTAAAGCTTATGAAGCACGTCTACAAGATGAGATTAATAAAGACAGAGAAGAGCACGGAAAAAAGCCATTTCCTCCTAATAAATTTGAAAAAGAAGAATTAAAAGAAATTAAAGAAAGTACTACTGACCCAGAAAGTGGTTATTATGTAAAGGACGAGCGAACGAAACAGTTCGCATACTCATTTCACGCAGCCGCAGATCGAAACGGTTTTGTTTTAGGGGCAATTGTAACGCCTGGGAATATCCATGATAGCGTCGTATTTGAGCCATTAATAAAGAAGGTTGTTGAAAAACACGGTAAACCTAAGGCAGTTGGTGTTGATGCTGGATATAAGACACCTGCAATTGCTCAATACATTTTCGAAAATGATATGACTCCTGCTTTACCTTATACTCGCCCACGCACGAAGGAAGGATATTTAAGAAAGCATGAGTATGTTTATGATGAATACTTTGATTGTTATCTCTGTCCACAAGGACAGGTATTAAAATATGCAACAACGACGAAGGAAGGGTATCGTCAATACTTCTCTAATCCAGCTGAATGTAAACATTGCCCATTACTCTCTCAATGCACACAGAGTAAGGAACATAAAAAATTAATTCAGCGTCATGTTTGGGAAAATTATATAGAAGAAGCAAATCATCTTCGTCACACTCAAGAAAATAAAAATATTTATGCAAAACGTAAAGAAACGATTGAGCGTGTATTTGCGGATGCTAAGGAAAAGCATGGTATGCGTTGGACAACCCTAAGGGGGCTTAAAAAATTGTCCATGCAGGCGATGCTTACTTTTGCTGCCATGAATTTGAAAAAGATGGCCAACTGGACATGGAAATGTCCAGAAATCACTTAAGGATAGGGATAGTATAGGGATAATTTACGCAAATTAGAGCCAAAACACAACAAAAAGGCATCCGTAAGGACTGCCTCGGATGCCTTTTGTCTACAATCTGAGAGGACTCTTAAGAGTCCTCTTTTTCATAATCGAGACATTAATCCAAAAGCAATCAGCAGAATTAGAAGGATCCAGACGAAATTAAGTCCTCCACTCCGTCTACCATGGCCAAATGTCCCCCGTGGGAAAATATGTCGTAACGATCTTGTCCCTTGGAAAGATCCTTTTCCAATAAAAATAGGAGCAAGTGCTAACCCGCCTAAAAACCCAAAAATATGAGCGGTGTAGTTAATATTAGAATTAACAAAAGTCATCACAAGCCCTATCACTAAAATAATAACAATAATTTGTGCATTGGAAGAACTTAATAAGTCAGGTCGGAAGAAAACCATATATAAATATAAGCCGAACAAACCAAAAATTGCTCCAGATGCCCCGAGGTGTACATAAGTAGGTGGCTCAAGAAAAAGTGTGGCCACATTGGCGATAATTCCAGCACATAAATAAACAGCAACAAACTTCACTTTCCCTAACATTCTCTCTAACTCAGGACCAAACAAAACAAGTGAGAAAGAATTAAACAATAAGTGCATAAGGCTAACATGTGCAAAAATTGGTGTAAGTAGACGCCAATACTCCCCTCCAGATATATAGCCATTTATTCCTAATGTGTAATAATAAAAAGGATTGGAAACGGTTGCTAAAACCCAGAACACTAGGTGAATGACAATAATACCTGTTACAATAGGATATAGTCGTGTGAACGTATTAAAATTTTCGGTGCGGACAAACATAATTTCACTCCTTTAAAATAAATACTGACCAGATACATAACCCCCAAAAACTATATACTTCTATTATACTATGAGAAAGCTAGGTGTTTGTATGATTATTGGGATAGGAATAGATATTATAGAACTATCAAGAATAGAAAAACTGATGATTAGACAACCATCATTTATTACGAGAGTCTTAACTCCTTTTGAACAAGAAAAGTTTCATTCACTAAATCAAAAAAGAAAAATAGAATTTCTAGCTGGCCGATTCGCTGCAAAAGAAGCCTTTTCAAAAGCGAAAGGAACAGGTATTGGAAGAGATTTGAGTTTTCAAGACATACAAATTAATAATGAAGAAAGTGGTAAGCCATATATTGAAAAGCCAACCGACTTAACAGTTCACTTGTCCATATCACATAGTGAACATTATGCAATTGCGCAAGTAATTATTGAAAGCTTGTCAAGCTAGTCTGCATATTCGTATTCTTTGCCTCATATACATAATTCAGAGAGGAGACAAGGTGTATAAACAATACAGAAAAAATATCTACCTACTAGAGATTTACGACAAAAAAACGAACTATTAGATATTCTCTCTGTATTCACGCTTTTTCTCTAATGTAAACATGCATAAAGGCAAAGGGGATGAAAATGTTGAGAAAAGCATGGCTTTTATTAGTAGTTGGGTTAGTATCTGTGCTTCTGTTAGCTGGCTGTGGAGCAAAGTCAAAAGAAGATGTAACGGCAGGATTAGGCAAAAAAGTAGAAGAGATGACTGGGTATAAAGCAAATGCAAAAATGACATTACAAACTGGTGCAGAGCCACAAGTATACGAAGTAGAAATTTCTCATAAGAAGCCAAATTACTACAAAGTAAACTTGAAAAACGCTCAAAAAGACCAACATCAAATGATTATTCGTAATGATGAAGGAGTTTTCGTCTTAACGCCAGCTTTAAACAAAAGCTTCCGTTTCCAAAGTGAATGGCCGCAAAACAGCAGCCAAGCATATTTGTTTGAGTCATTAGTTGGGGATGTAGTCGCAGACCCTGAAGCTGTGTTCACAGCTACGGAAGAAGGATACGTATTTGAAACAAAAACAAACTATCAAAACAACAAGCTTTTACCAATTCAAGAAATTACATTTGCAAAAGACTTTTCTCCAGTTTCGGTGAAAGTGATGGATACAGATCGAAACACGTTAGTATTAGTTGAATTTTCAAACGTTGAATTTAACCCAAGCTTCGATGCGGATGCTTTTAATGTAGACAAAAACATGACAGGTATGCAAATTGAATTAGGTGTAGAATTACCGACTATGGGATCAGTTAGTGAGGAAGATGTTGCATTTACTGTGTTAATTCCTGGTGATACTCCGGCCGGTTCATCTTTAAGTGAACAAACAGAAGTAGCAACAGAAAACGGTAAGCGCGTTATCATGACGTATACTGGTGACAAAACATTTACGCTAATTCAAGAAAAAGCGACTGTAGCACCAGCTAGTACAGTAATGACTGTAAATGGTAAACCAGTCGATTTAGATTTTGCAATCGGTGCATTAACTTCTACATCCATAAAATGGACATACCAAGGTGTTGACTATATGTTAGCTTCTAACGATCTTTCTGAAGAAGAAATGATCATGGTTGCTAAATCTGTTCAAGTTTACGATGTAAAATAAGTTGTATAACAGGCCCTGAGATGGGCCTGTTATTTACCTTTTTATAAGTAACTCCTCCTGAAACTTCTTTCAATAAAAATCCACATTCTAAATATACTTCCAATAGCATAGAATGAAAAGGTAGTGAAAAAAATGAGTTATATAATATCATGACTTTTCATCCTTTTTCCGTTATGATGTATTAATAAAAAAAGAAAAAGAAAAAGTGGCTAGATAAAAGGATGTGCGTCATAATGTCAAGTTTTCACCGTGATTCATGGGTAGAAGTGAATCTTGATTGCATTAAAGAAAATGTAACAAACATAAAAAAACATCTCCCTTCATCTGTTAATGTAATAGCAGTTGTAAAAGCAAACGCTTATGGGCATGGTGATGCACAAGTTGCAGAAGCTGCACTTGAGGCTGGTGCTTCGTATTTAGCTGTTTCCTTCTTAGATGAAGCTATTTCGTTGCGCGCTCAAGGGATTACTGCGCCAATTTTAGTGCTTGGAGCATCAAGGGTTTCGGATATTTCCCTAGCTGCAGAGAAAAACATTACCCTTACTGTTTTTCAAGAAAGTTGGATAAAAGAAGCGATTAACTTTTATAAAGGTCAATCTATTGTGAAGTTGCACATGAAATTAGATACTGGTATGGGAAGAATAGGAGCTAGAACGATAGATGAGGTTGACGGTATATTAACTCTAGCTAACCCTTCTGTAAAATTTTCAATCGAAGGCGTTTATACTCACTTTGCTACTGCAGATGAATTAAACAATAATTACTTAAACATTCAATACGATCGCTTTGATAAGATGTTGAATTATATTGAAACAGAATGGAATCTTTCTATTCCCATTAAACATTGCGGAAACAGTGCAACAGCATTGAGATTTCCGAACAAAGTTTTTAATGCGGTAAGGGTAGGAATTTCGATGTACGGTATGACCCCATCATTAGAAATGAGCCCTGTATTACCATTTAACTTAAGAGAAGCTTTTTCTCTTCATACTAAGTTAGTGCATGTGAAAAGATTAGAACCAGGTGAGTTTGTTAGTTATGGAGCAACTTACACAACCGAAAAAGATGAGTGGATAGGAACGGTTCCGCTAGGGTATGCAGATGGATTACTACGCAAATTACAAGGAATAGATGTGTTAGTAGATGGGAAAAAAGCACCTATTGTAGGTCGTATTTGCATGGATCAATTTATGATTCGCCTCCCTTACGAGCTTCCAGTAGGAACGAAAGTAACTATAATCGGAAGTCAAGAAAACGAAGTCATTAGTTGTAACGATCTCGCAGAAAAACTAGAAACGATAAACTATGAAATTCCATGTATGATTAGTTACCGGGTTCCGAGAATGTTTAAGAAAAATAATCAAATAGTAGAAGTGATAAATTATTTACAAGGAAACTAAATATTACCCAATCCGATAATTTCTGCATAAAAAATCAAGGAAATAGCCGATAATAGAGAAGGAATCTGTTAATTTGACTTTTAATTCGGCTTTTTTAATGTTATGATGGTAGATGGAAAAGTATTATATAAAAAGTGTCTGTAGTTTCTTGGAGGTGTATGCTGTGTCAGAATCCAGCGCAACAACTGAAATCTTAGTTCGATTACCTCACAACTTAGTAATGGAGTTAGACAGCTTAGTAAAGCAAGAAAACGGCAATCGAAATGAACTAATTTATCAAGCGACTAAAATGTATCTTCGTGAGCGCAAAAAAAGACAAATTCGTGAATCTATGAGACGTGGTTATATGGAAATGGCTAAAATTAACCTAAACATAGCTTCAGAAGCTTTTCTTGCAGAATATGAGGCAGAGCACACGGTAGAACGCTTAGTAAGCGGGGGTTAATCCATTGATTGTCAAACGCGGTGACGTTTATTTTGCTGATCTATCCCCTGTTGTTGGATCTGAGCAAGGAGGCGTTCGACCAGTACTTGTAATTCAAAACGATATAGGGAACCGGTTTAGTCCTACTATTATTGTTGCAGCAATTACAGCTCAAATTCAAAAAGCAAAACTTCCTACTCATGTAGAAATTGATGCGAAGCGTTATGGTTTTGAAAGAGACTCAGTTATATTACTGGAGCAAATTAGAACAATAGATAAACAAAGACTAACGGATAAAATTACACACCTAGATGAAGAGATGATGGACAAAGTCGATGAAGCTCTTCAAATTAGTTTAGGTCTCATTGATTTTTAATCCATTTACCAAAAAAGCTATTCACAGGTTGAGTAGCTTTTTTATTTTATTAAAAAATGTTTTAACTTTTTTCTTATAGGGTATATGTAATATGTTTTATATATTTATTTTAATTTTTGCTTTTACAGGGCAATTCTTTCTACATATCTACCCTCGATTACCCCATATTAACCATAATATAACAAAACTTTCAGCTTATTTTGTTTGACATAGAAATTACTCTAAACTTATAGTTAAAAGAGAGAGTTTCGTTTTTGCTGCACAAGCAGAAAGGAAAAATGATAAAGGAGATTAAAGATGAATCCGACAATTTTAACTTACATTAAAGAAAATCGTGAAACGATATACAAGCTATGGATAGAAAGCATGGATGAATTAGGTGAGGAAAAAAGAGAACTAAAACCTATTTCGGACAAAATGTACTTAAGCACTAGTAGAGAGTATATTAACTTATTACTTGATAATATCAGCAGGGACACGAATGAACTTTCTATTAAACTTAATGATTTTGCTGAGCGTATTGTACGATTTGGATGGCCGTTAGTTTATGTAACAGAAGGTTTATCTTTATTTGGAAAAATCATATTCGAAGGAATGACGGAAAACAGCGATGATAACGCTAAAGTATCATTAATGTACGAATTTGATAAATGGTTAAGACCTGTTTATAACGAGATCGTAAAAACGTATACAGGTACATGGGAGCACACTGTATCCATGCAGAAAATTGCTTTGCAAGAGTTGGCTGCCCCGTTAATCCCTGTTTTTGATAAAATTTCCGTCATGCCTCTAGTTGGTACAATTGATACAGAAAGAGCTAAACAAATTATGGAGAATTTACTTCAAGGTGTAGTAAAACACCGTGCGGAAGTAGTTTTAATTGATATTACTGGTGTACCGGTAGTAGACACGATGGTTGCACATCATATCATTCAAGCGGCTGAAGCTGTTCGTTTAGTAGGAGCTACGTGTTTACTTGTGGGAATACGTCCTGAAATAGCGCAGACCATCGTAAACTTAGGTATTAATCTCGATCAAATCATAACGAAAAACTCGCTGAAAAAAGGAATTGAAACGGCGCTTGAAATTACGAATAGAAAAATAGTGACTGTGGGGGATCAAGGTTGAAAATACCAATATTAAAACTAGGTAATTGCTTGTTGATTTCTATTCAATGGGAATTAGATGATCAAACGGCATTACAATTCCAAGAAGATTTGCTGAATAGAATCCATGAAACTGGAGCGAGTGGTGTTGTCATCGATTTAACTTCAGTTGATATGATAGATTCTTTTATTGCTAAAGTTTTGGGAGACGTTATTAGTATGTCGAAGTTGATGGGTGCAAAAGTTGTTTTAACTGGGATACAACCAGCAGTTGCTATTACATTAGTCGAACTAGGTATTCAATTAGATGACGTATTAACGGCGTTGGATCTAGAAAAAGGCCTTGAGAAACTAAAACAGGAATTGGGGGAGTAAAAGTATGACTGTCCAATCCTGTGTGACGATAAGAAATGAGTGGGATATCGTTGCTGCTCGCCAAATGGGGAGGAACGTTGCAAAAGACCTCGGCTTTGGAACGGTAGACCAAGCGAGAATAACAACGGCAATCTCTGAATTAGCTAGAAATATTTATTTATATGCAGGAGCTGGCTCTATCTGTATAGAGGAAATTAATGAATACGGAAAGACAGGAGTACGTGTTATCGCTTCCGATGAAGGGCCAGGTATTGCTGATATTAGATTAGTAATGGAAGATGGTTATTCTACTTCTGGTGGACTTGGTGCAGGGTTGCCTGGTGTGAAAAGATTAATGGACACGTTCCAGATTGACTCTACAGTAGGAACTGGTACTAGGATTGATGCGATGAAGTGGGTGCGTTAAAGGAGGTAAATGCCTATGCAGTACGAGAAATTACAAGATGTTTATAAGCAAATACTTTCTTCATACATAGAAAGCCAAACAGAAGAAGTGCTGTACCAGGGGCAAGAACTCAGTAAAAAAATGCTAACGGATAAAATTTCACCTGAAGAACTAATTTCTGTTCATAAAAAAATAATCGAAGAAGTTTGTCCTCATGTTTCAGAAGATATATTACATTCATTAGACTTTTTGTTGGAAGTAATGATTGGTTATGGGATAGCCTATCGTGAACATCAAAATTTAAGGCATCGCCAACGAGAAATGGAGTCGGAAATCGAAATAGCCGCTAATGTACAACAAACGCTTTTAGAAACAAAAATCCCGAATATTCCATCTGTAGAAATTGGAGCAATTAATGTCCCAGCAAAACATATGAGTGGGGATTATTATCACTTTGTGCAAGATGACTTTGATTCTTTTAGTGTCGCGGTAGCAGATGTTATCGGAAAAGGGATACCTGCAGCCATGTGTATGTCTATGATTAAGTACGCAATGGATAGCTTGCCTGATGTGAGGAAAGATCCAAGCTATATTCTTAGTAACATAAATAGAGTGGTTGAACAAAATGTGGATGCTGGAATGTTTATTACGATGTTATATGGAACATACGATTGGAAGAGGCACATCTTCACTTATGCATCAGCAGGGCATGAACCACCTTTGTTATATAAAGCAAAGGATGGCACATTCACAGAACTTCAAGCTAAAGGTCTAGTGCTTGGAATAGATATAAACGCTAAATATACTCAATATGAACAAAAGGTTGAGATAGATGATATGATCGTTCTTTTTACAGATGGAGTTACGGAGTGTAGAACAGAACAAGATTTTATTAGTATGGATACTATAAATAACCTCATAAGGAAGTATATTGCGTTACCACCCCAAGCGTTGGTTGAACTCGTCTATAGAGATTTGGAAAAACTCCAAGACTTTCAATTGCGTGATGACTTTACTTTAATTATTTTAAAAAGAAATGTTTAAGATAAATAAAAGTGGGTATTTAAATAGTGGGCTAATGCTTACGGATGATTATTTATAGAGAAAATAGTTGTTATCATTATTCATAGACATAAAAAACATGGGGTGAACTGTATGAGTATGGATATAAAGATTAATGAAAGTAATAAGAGTATTTTTGTTGAAGTATCAGGAGAAATTGATGCTTACACAACTCCACAGGTGAAAGAAAAAGTTTCGCCATTATTAGAGGATTTTGGTGGAGAAATAACATTTGATTTAACGAACGTTATCTATATGGATAGCACAGGACTTGGAATGTTCGTTGGATTCTTTAAAAAAGTTAAAAGTAACAATGGAACTTTCAGGTTAGAAGGGTTATCTGATAGGTTGAAGCGTTTATTTGATATAACAGGACTCGCAAGTATTATGGAGATAAAATAAGGTCGTCAAAGGTGGGGGAACAATGAACCGAGCATATGACTATATAGAAATGCTTTTTCCAGCAAGAGCAGAATATGTTGGAGTTATTAGATTATCTTTATCAGGAATTGCCAACCGAATGGGCTTTTCTTATGATGAGATTGAAGACATGAAAATTGCATTAAGTGAAGCGTGTACGAATGCGGTTGAACACGCTTATAAAGGAAAAGAGAATGGCAGTATTAGAATAGGCTTTGGTATCTACTCAAATCGTTTAGAATTAATCGTAGCTGATAATGGAGATAGCTTTAATTTTGAAGCGGTAAAAGAAGAGTTAGGTCCATATTCGAAATCCCAACCGGTAGAAACTTTGCCAGAAGGAGGTTTAGGGTTATTCCTAATCCAGACATTGATGGATGATGTGAAAGTTCACAACCATCAAGGTGTAACAGTCTTCATGACAAAGTACCGACAAGGAGAGCAGGTGGAAAGGGATGCAGAAGCGATCTCAGCCCAATAAAATAGATGTCAACGAACTGTTAGAACGCTATCAACAAAGTGCTTGCGAAGAGTCTCAATTAATTTTGGTAGAAAATTACAAGCAATTAGTAGAAGCGTTAGCTCGTAAATATTCTAGAGGGAAATCGTTCCAAGAAGACCTCTCACAAGTAGGGATGATTGGTCTTTTAGGGGCAATGAAACGTTATGATGCTTCATTCGGTAGAAGTTTTGAAGCTTTTGCTGTACCAACGATAATTGGAGAAATCAAAAGGTTTTTGCGAGATAAAACGTGGAGCGTACATGTTCCAAGAAGAATTAAAGAGATTGGTCCTAAAATAAAATCAGCTGTAGAAACGTTAACGAACGAACTTCAACGTTCGCCAAAAGTAGTCGAAATAGCTGATTATTTAGAAGTGACAGAAGAAGAAGTACTAGAAGCGATGGAGATGAGTCAAAATTATCAAGCACTTTCTGTTGATAATGCAATTGAGGCGGATTCAGATGGAAGTACAGTAACTATTCTAGATATTGTAGGAAGTCAAGAATCCGGTTATGAAAAAATAGATCAAAAATTGTTGCTTCAGAAAGTATTTCATGTACTAAGTGAACGAGAAAAGCAAATTATTGAATGTACATTCTTCTTAAATATGAGTCAGAAGGAAACAGGTGACAAGCTAGAGATATCTCAAATGCATGTTTCGAGATTACAAAGAAAAGCGTTAACGAAATTGAAAGATGCTATATCAAAAGAAAACCTTAACTCGGAGATTCTTACATGATCGAACAGTATAAAGGGAACAGGTATACAGTTAATGCTTATCAAATAGCTAAAAAAGGTATGTATTTTTGTGGAGATAGTTACTACATAACTGCAGCGGATGATTATTTCTTATGTGTTTTAGCGGATGGGCTAGGAAGTGGAGAACATGCACATGAAGCTTCACAAGCAGTAATCACCGCTGTGCAGAATGTAGTGAATGAGGATGTTTCTGCGTTAATCAGTAAATGTAATGAAGCGTTGAAAAATAAACGAGGCGCTGCTGTCTCTATTTTAAAAGTGAATTATAGGAAAGAGGAAGTAGAGTACTGTAGTGTAGGAAACATACGCTTTTTTCTTTATCCTCCCTCAGAAAAATTAATCTATCCTCTACCTGTAAAAGGTTACTTATCAGGTAAGCCTCAATCATTTAAAATCCATAGATTTCCTTTTGAAAAAAATATGAAGTTTTTCCTATTTTCAGATGGGATAAATATACCTTCTGTTAAATCGTACATTAAATCTGTACCATCTGCTGATTCTTTATCTGAGATAGTGAATAAATTTTCTAGCACAGGAATGGACGATGTTACGTTAATCGCTGGAGAAATGATATAATGAAACAAGACTAACGCTTAGGTGTTAGTCTTGTTTTTAGTTTTTGGTTTTGTTTATGGTTAGTATTGATTTTTATACATAATAAGCGGAGTCTTGCGCGGAAATCAACTGCGGCGTTTAACAGAGCCTAGTTTTATGCGATATAGGATAATATAATTGAATAAATGATTGGAGGAGTTATGATTGGACTGGAATGAACGTAATGAAACTTTATTAGTAAAAGTATCAGCACAAGTAAATATACCAAAAAACAAAGTAAAAACTGTCATTGATTTAATGGATGATGGGAATACAGTACCGTTTATTGCTCGCTATCGTAAAGAACAAACAGGTGCGCTAGATGAAGTTCAGATAAAAGAGATTGCAGAAAAATGGCAATACGTTCTAAATTTAGAAACGCGGAAAGAAGAAGTTGTCCGCTTAATTGAAGAACAAGGCAAATTAACAGAAGAACTAAAAAAAGATATTCTGAGAGCTGAAAAGCTCCAACAAGTGGAAGATTTATATCGTCCATATAAACAAAAACGTAGAACAAAAGCTACTGTTGCGAAAGAAAAAGGTTTAGAGCCACTAGCAGAATGGTTGTTAACTTTCCCGTTGCAAGTAGATGTACTTCAAAACGCAGAGAAATTCATTAATGAAGACAAAGAAGTAATGTCTGCAGAGGAAGCGATACAAGGGGCAAAAGATATAATAGCGGAGATAATATCAGACGAAGCTGCCTTTAGGCAATGGATTCGTGATATAACCTTCAAACAAGGTTCCATCATATCAACTGTAAAGAACGAAGAGAAAGACGAGAAAAAAGTATTCTCTATGTACTATGAATATGAAGAACCAGTAATAAAGATTTTGCCACACCGAGTTCTAGCGTTAAATAGAGGCGAAAAAGAAGAGATACTTCGTATAGGTCTTCAAGTGCCAACTGACAAAATCATTACGTACATAAAAAAACGTGTCATAAAAAAAGACCATTCCCCAGTAGTATCTTACGTAGCAGAAGCGATAGAAGATGCATTTAAACGATTAATAGAACCTTCTATAGAGCGAGAAATTAGAAAAGAATTAACGGAAAAAGCGGAAGGACAAGCAATTCATATTTTTGCAGAGAATTTACGAAAACTACTATTACAACCACCGTTAAAAGGTAAAGTCGTACTAGGAGTAGATCCGGCGTTTCGTACTGGTTGTAAGATGGCGGTGGTAGACGAAACAGGAAAAGTATTAGAGATAAGTGTCATCTATCCACACGCACCTCAAAATAAAAGAGCAGAAGCTAAAGAGAAAATTGTAAAAACTATTCATAAACATAAAGCAGAAGTAGTTGCTGTTGGTAATGGAACGGCATCTCGTGAAACGGAGCAATTAATTGCTGAAGTATTAAAAGAAAATGAATTGTCTACTTCATATCTTATCGTTAATGAAGCAGGAGCAAGTGTATATTCTGCCTCTGATTTGGCAAGAGAAGAATTCCCGAACTTGCAAGTAGAAGAAAGAAGTGCGATTTCCATTGCAAGAAGATTACAAGATCCTCTTGCAGAACTAGTGAAAATTGACCCGAAATCTGTTGGAGTAGGGCAATATCAGCATGATGTTACACAAAAAAGACTAGCAGGATCGTTAAACTTCGTAGTGGAGACAGTTGTTAACCGAGTAGGAGTAAATGTAAACACAGCATCTTCTTCTTTACTACAATATGTAGCGGGCTTATCCAAAACTGTTGCAAATAATATGGTTAAACAAAGAGAAGAAAACGGTAAATTTACAAGTAGGGCACAATTAAAGAAAATACCTAGACTAGGTGCAAAAACATACGAACAATGTATCGGATTTTTAAGGATTGTGGATGGAAAGAATCCGTTAGACCGTACGGCAATACACCCTGAAAGTTATCCAATCGTAGAAAAACTGTTAGAAAAATTGGAGATGAAAAATTCTGATATCGGATCTGCTCCGTTACAACAAGCATTAAGTGAACTTGATGTCACGGAAACTGCAATACAGTTTGAAATTGGAGAAGTAACGTTAACTGATATAATGGAATCTCTAGTGCGTCCAGAACGTGACCCGCGTGATAATATGCCAAAACCTCTTCTAAAACAAGATGTTTTACAATTAGAAGATTTGCAAAAAGGATTAGAACTAGAAGGTACTGTTCGAAACGTAGTGGATTTCGGTGCATTTATTGATATTGGTGTAAAACAGGATGGCCTCGTGCACATTTCGAAACTAAGCAACCAATTTGTTAAGCATCCATTAGATATCGTTTCTGTAGGGGATATTGTTACAGTATGGGTAGAAGATGTTGATAAAACAAAAGGTAGAGTTGCCTTAACAATGTTACAACCAGAAAAACAAGAAGTATAACTACAGAAAACGTGAGAATACCATTCGCACGTTCCCCTTTCAGAAATGATTACTTTTTCTTTTTGTAATAAAAGAACCAACATTGATTTAACATCTTTATTTGGTACCTATCTTTTTCTAAATAAGCTCTCTGTATTTGATTTTTAAACCATGTAGGCATTAGATGATACCTCCCTTTTCATAGCTTCGGTTGAGAGTAGTATCATCTTATGCTGGAATTAATTTTTTGTTAAACTTGGGGGAACACATGAAAAACAGTGAACTACAAAAACTAGTGGAAGACATTTCGCTTAAAGATTTTCAGATGCCTTTTAGACATAGAGCCTACTTTAATCCACGATTAAAAACAACCGGTGGAAGGTATTTAACAGTAAGTCACAATATTGATATAAATAAAAAGTATTATGAAGCATTTGGCATGGAAGAGTTAGTTGGGATAATAAAACATGAACTATGCCATTACCATCTTCATATCCAAGGGAAGGGTTATAAACACCGTGATGCGGATTTTCGGAATTTATTAAAACAAGTTGGTGCTCCGAGATTTTGCTCTTCTATACCTATTGAAAAAGGGAATAGAGAAGTGAAGTTTACATTTTATCAATGTATCGATTGCTCCACTCTTTATAAGAGGAAAAGAAGAATCAATACAGAAAAATATGTGTGTGGAAAATGTAGAGGGAAACTTCAAGAGAGTCAATAAGTGTTGTTGACACATTTCCTATTCTATGATAATTTATTTAAGTCGCTAAGATGCATTTGATATGATGAGCGACGTTAAAAAATATGCTCTATGAAATAATAATCTGCTTGACTTTTTTTGTTAGTCTAATTAAAATGAAAGAAGTCGCATAAAAGATATTTCGATTCAATAAATGTGACCGTATCAATTTTATTAATCCACCATAGCTCAGCGGTAGAGCATTCGGCTGTTAACCGAAGGGTCGTAGGTTCGAATCCTACTGGTGGAGCCATATATGGGGAAGTACTCAAGTGGCTGAAGAGGCGCCCCTGCTAAGGGTGTAGGTCGTGTAAGCGGCGCGAGGGTTCAAATCCCTCCTTCTCCGCCATATAAAATGGCCCGTTGGTCAAGCGGTTAAGACACCGCCCTTTCACGGCGGTAACACGGGTTCGAATCCCGTACGGGTCATCACAAATAATGGGAAGCAAACATTAATGTTTGCCTCCCATTTCTATCCTAGGAGGATTAGCTCAGCTGGGAGAGCACCTGCCTTACAAGCAGGGGGTCGGCGGTTCGAGCCCGTCATCCTCCACCAAGATTTTTTCACGCTAGTGAAAATAATCTTCCTTCACTCACGCTAGTGAAAATAATCTTCCTTCACTCACGCTAGTGAAATAACTTTTCTTATTATAAACCTGGTCCCGTGGTGTAGCGGTTAACATGCCTGCCTGTCACGCAGGAGATCGCCGGTTCGATCCCGGTCGGGACCGCCATTTATATCTCGAATATTACCATAACAATAATGGGCTATAGCCAAGCGGTAAGGCATCGCACTTTGACTGCGACATGCGTTGGTTCGAATCCAGCTAGCCCAGCCAATTTTTAAACTAGTTATTAATTTAATAGCGGGTGTGGCGGAATTGGCAGACGCGCTAGACTTAGGATCTAGTGTCATTGACGTGGGGGTTCGAGTCCCTTCACCCGCACCAATTTATGCGGTCGTGGCGGAATGGCAGACGCGCTAGGTTGAGGGCCTAGTGGGAGGTAATCCCGTGGAGGTTCAAATCCTCTCGGCCGCACTTTAAATAAAAAGTTTTTAAAAAGAGTTGACATTCTGATTTGGATTTGATACTATAGAAAAGTCGCCACTGTGGCGGTTGGTCATTTAAATAAAGCGCCCGTAGCTCAATTGGATAGAGCGTTTGACTACGGATCAAAAGGTTAGGGGTTCGAGTCCTCTCGGGCGCGCCACTTTGATTTTATGAATGCGATCCATCATTAAAGAGTTGACGGGGAGTAGCTCAGCTTGGTAGAGCACTTGGTTTGGGACCAAGGGGTCGCAGGTTCAAATCCTGTCTTCCCGATTTTAAAATTTCATGCGGGTGTAGTTTAATGGTAAAACCTCAGCCTTCCAAGCTGATGTCGTGGGTTCGATTCCCATCACCCGCTCCAATTATTATAAATGTTCTTTGAAAACTAAACAAAACAACAGCGTGTAAGTTAATCTTTAAGATTAACAACAAACGATTAATTGACATTAGTCAGCAAACATTATGAGCATAAGCTCAAACACTCTTCGGAGAGTTTGATCCTGGCTCAGGACGAACGCTGGCGGCGTGCCTAATACATGCAAGTCGAGCGAATCTGATAAAAGCTTGCTTTTGTCAGATTAGCGGCGGACGGGTGAGTAACACGTGGGCAACCTGCCTGTAAGACTGGGATAACTTCGGGAAACCGGAGCTAATACCGGATAATATAAAGAACCTCCTGGTTCTTTATTGAAAGATGGTTTCGGCTATCACTTACAGATGGGCCCGCGGCGCATTAGCTAGTTGGTGAGGTAACGGCTCACCAAGGCAACGATGCGTAGCCGACCTGAGAGGGTGATCGGCCACACTGGGACTGAGACACGGCCCAGACTCCTACGGGAGGCAGCAGTAGGGAATCTTCCACAATGGACGAAAGTCTGATGGAGCAACGCCGCGTGAGCGATGAAGGCCTTCGGGTCGTAAAGCTCTGTTGTTAGGGAAGAACAAGTACCGGAGTAACTGCCGGTACCTTGACGGTACCTAACCAGAAAGCCACGGCTAACTACGTGCCAGCAGCCGCGGTAATACGTAGGTGGCAAGCGTTGTCCGGAATTATTGGGCGTAAAGCGCGCGCAGGCGGTTTCTTAAGTCTGATGTGAAAGCCCACGGCTCAACCGTGGAGGGTCATTGGAAACTGGGAAACTTGAGTGCAGAAGAGGAAAGTGGAATTCCACGTGTAGCGGTGAAATGCGTAGAGATGTGGAGGAACACCAGTGGCGAAGGCGACTTTCTGGTCTGTAACTGACGCTGAGGCGCGAAAGCGTGGGGAGCAAACAGGATTAGATACCCTGGTAGTCCACGCCGTAAACGATGAGTGCTAAGTGTTAGGGGGTTTCCGCCCCTTAGTGCTGCAGCTAACGCATTAAGCACTCCGCCTGGGGAGTACGGTCGCAAGACTGAAACTCAAAGGAATTGACGGGGGCCCGCACAAGCGGTGGAGCATGTGGTTTAATTCGAAGCAACGCGAAGAACCTTACCAGGTCTTGACATCCTTTTGCCTTCCCTAGAGATAGGGCGTTCCCCTTCGGGGGACAAAAGTGACAGGTGGTGCATGGTTGTCGTCAGCTCGTGTCGTGAGATGTTGGGTTAAGTCCCGCAACGAGCGCAACCCTTGATCTTAGTTGCCAGCATTAAGTTGGGCACTCTAAGATGACTGCCGGTGACAAACCGGAGGAAGGTGGGGATGACGTCAAATCATCATGCCCCTTATGACCTGGGCTACACACGTGCTACAATGGACGGTACAAAGGGCAGCAAAACCGCGAGGTCGAGCCAATCCCATAAAACCGTTCTCAGTTCGGATTGTAGGCTGCAACTCGCCTACATGAAGCTGGAATCGCTAGTAATCGCGGATCAGCATGCCGCGGTGAATACGTTCCCGGGCCTTGTACACACCGCCCGTCACACCACGAGAGTTTGTAACACCCGAAGTCGGTGGGGTAACCTTTTGGAGCCAGCCGCCTAAGGTGGGACAGATGATTGGGGTGAAGTCGTAACAAGGTAGCCGTATCGGAAGGTGCGGCTGGATCACCTCCTTTCTAAGGAATAATACGCTTGTTGTTTTGTTTAGTTTTGAGAGAGCATTCCTCTTTCAAACTTTAGATAGTATAAAAGCTATCGAACCATGTTCTTTGAAAACTAGATAACATAAGTAATGTCAAGATACATCAAAAGTATCGTTCATCTTAGTAAATTTTCTTTATTAGATATCTATTCGCGATATCGAGGTTAAGTTATTAAGGGCGCACGGTGGATGCCTTGGCACTAGGAGCCGATGAAGGACGGGACTAACACCGATATGCTTTGGGGAGCTGTAAGTGAGCTTTGATCCAGAGATTTCCGAATGGGGAAACCCACTACTCGTAATGGAGTAGTATCTTTACCTGAATACATAGGGTAATGAAGGCAGACCCGGGGAACTGAAACATCTAAGTACCCGGAGGAAGAGAAAGCAAACGCGATTTCCTGAGTAGCGGCGAGCGAAACGGAATTAGCCCAAACCAAGAGGCTTGCCTCTTGGGGTTGTAGGACACTCAACATGGAGTTACAAAGGAACGGGGTAAATGAAGCGACCTGGAAAGGTCAGCCGTAGAAGGTAAAAGCCCTGTAGTTGAAACTTCGTTCCCTCCTGAGTGGATCCTGAGTACGGCGGGACACGAGAAATCCCGTCGGAAGCAGGGAGGACCATCTCCCAAGGCTAAATACTCCCTAGTGACCGATAGTGAACCAGTACCGTGAGGGAAAGGTGAAAAGCACCCCGGAAGGGGAGTGAAAAGATCCTGAAACCGTGTGCCTACAAGTAGTTAGAGCCCGTTAATGGGTGATAGCGTGCCTTTTGTAGAATGAACCGGCGAGTTACGATCCCGTGCAAGGTTAAGTCGATGAGACGGAGCCGTAGCGAAAGCGAGTCTGAATAGGGCGAATGAGTACGTGGTCGTAGACCCGAAACCAGGTGATCTACCCATGTCCAGGGTGAAGTTCAGGTAACACTGAATGGAGGCCCGAACCCACGCACGTTGAAAAGTGCGGGGATGAGGTGTGGGTAGGGGTGAAATGCCAATCGAACCTGGAGATAGCTGGTTCTCTCCGAAATAGCTTTAGGGCTAGCCTCATGTGTTAGAGTCTTGGAGGTAGAGCACTGATTGGACTAGGGGCCCTCATCGGGTTACCGAATTCAGTCAAACTCCGAATGCCAAAGACTTATCCATGGGAGTCAGACTGCGAGTGATAAGATCCGTAGTCAAGAGGGAAACAGCCCAGACCGCCAGCTAAGGTCCCAAAGTATACGTTAAGTGGAAAAGGATGTGGAGTTGCTTAGACAACCAGGATGTTGGCTTAGAAGCAGCCACCATTTAAAGAGTGCGTAATAGCTCACTGGTCGAGTGACTCTGCGCCGAAAATGTACCGGGGCTAAACGTATCACCGAAGCTGCGGACTGTTCTTACGAACAGTGGTAGGAGAGCGTTCTAAGGGCGTTGAAGCTAGACCGTAAGGACTGGTGGAGCGCTTAGAAGTGAGAATGCCGGTATGAGTAGCGAAAGATGGGTGAGAATCCCATCCACCGAATGCCTAAGGTTTCCTGAGGAAGGCTCGTCCGCTCAGGGTTAGTCAGGACCTAAGCCGAGGCCGAAAGGCGTAGGCGATGGATAACAGGTTGATATTCCTGTACCACCTTCACTCCGTTTGAGCAATGGGGGGACGCAGGAGGATAGGGTAAGCGCGCTGTTGGATATGCGCGTCCAAGCAGTAAGGCTGAGAAGTAGGCAAATCCGCTTCTCATAAAGGCTGAGCTGTGATGGCGAGGGAAATTTAGTACCGAAGTTCCTGATTTCACACTGCCAAGAAAAGCCTCTAGCGAGGAGAATGGTGCCTGTACCGCAAACCGACACAGGTAGGCGAGGAGAGAATCCTAAGGTGAGCGAGAGAACTCTGGTTAAGGAACTCGGCAAAATGACCCCGTAACTTCGGGAGAAGGGGTGCTCTGTTAGGGTGTTAAAGCCCGAGAGAGCCGCAGTGAATAGGCCCAGGCGACTGTTTAGCAAAAACACAGGTCTCTGCGAAGCCGCAAGGCGAAGTATAGGGGCTGACGCCTGCCCGGTGCTGGAAGGTTAAGGGGAGAGGTTAGCGCAAGCGAAGCTTTGAACCGAAGCCCCAGTAAACGGCGGCCGTAACTATAACGGTCCTAAGGTAGCGAAATTCCTTGTCGGGTAAGTTCCGACCCGCACGAAAGGCGTAACGATCTGGGCACTGTCTCAACCAGAGACTCGGTGAAATTATAGTACCTGTGAAGATGCAGGTTACCCGCGACAGGACGGAAAGACCCCGTGGAGCTTTACTGTAGCCTGATATTGAATTTTGGTACAGCTTGTACAGGATAGGTAGGAGCCTGAGAAGCCGGAGCGCTAGCTTCGGTGGAGGCGTCGGTGGGATACTACCCTGGCTGTATTGAAATTCTAACCCGCACCCCTAATCGGGGTGGGAGACAGTGTCAGGTGGGCAGTTTGACTGGGGCGGTCGCCTCCTAAAGAGTAACGGAGGCGCCCAAAGGTTCCCTCAGAATGGTTGGAAATCATTCGTAGAGTGTAAAGGCACAAGGGAGCTTGACTGCGAGACCTACAAGTCGAGCAGGGACGAAAGTCGGGCTTAGTGATCCGGTGGTTCCGCATGGAAGGGCCATCGCTCAACGGATAAAAGCTACCCCGGGGATAACAGGCTTATCTCCCCCAAGAGTCCACATCGACGGGGAGGTTTGGCACCTCGATGTCGGCTCATCGCATCCTGGGGCTGTAGTCGGTCCCAAGGGTTGGGCTGTTCGCCCATTAAAGCGGTACGCGAGCTGGGTTCAGAACGTCGTGAGACAGTTCGGTCCCTATCCGTCGTGGGCGCAGGAAATTTGAGAGGAGCTGTCCTTAGTACGAGAGGACCGGGATGGACGCACCGCTGGTGTACCAGTTGTCTTGCCAAAGGCATAGCTGGGTAGCTACGTGCGGACGGGATAAGTGCTGAAAGCATCTAAGCATGAAGCCCCCCTCAAGATGAGATTTCCTTTAGCGCAAGCTAGTAAGATCCCTGAAAGATGATCAGGTAGATAGGTTCGAGGTGGAAGCGTGGCGACACGTGTAGCTGACGAATACTAATAGATCGAGGACTTAACCAAATTAGAACGATACAATCACTTTCTTGACAGGAAAACATGTTATCTAGTTTTGAAGGAACATCCTTCAAAATATCATATGTCTGGTAATGATGGCGAAGAGGCCACACCCGTTCCCATACCGAACACGGAAGTTAAGCTCTTCAGCGCCGATGGTAGTTGGGGGCTGTCCCCCTGTGAGAGTAGGACGTTGCCAGGCTTATGTAATTAATATTATTATTATCGCGGGGTGGAGCAACGAGCGTTACTCCTTGAATAATCTGCGAGTTGTCCCGACGCATTCACTTCTATGAATTTGCTAGAAGAGGAAGGGACAGTCAGTATTAACTGAGTTTAAATGCGTAAAGGAATAAAAATATTAATACTTTTTATTATCGCGGGGTGGAGCAGTCTGGTAGCTCGTCGGGCTCATAACCCGAAGGTCGTAGGTTCAAATCCTGCCCCCGCAACCAAAAGGTCCCGTGGTGTAGCGGTTAACATGCCTGCCTGTCACGCAGGAGATCGCCGGTTCGATCCCGGTCGGGACCGCCATATTTTTACTTGTACGAAACTACGTTTCGTTTTTTTTATGTCTTTTTCCCCTTATTTTAATACAATGCGCGGTTAACTACATTTAGTTAATCCTTTTTTATCCTTAGGTAAAGTCCTAAGGATTTTTTTTACTTAAAAAAATATAACTTTGTGGATGAAAAGTTATGCAGTGCTTTTCTAGTTCAGATTAATAACTTAATGTGTAAACAAATAAAGTGCGTCGTTTATGGACGCACTCCATTTTCTTTTAATCCTTTATAAGAGTGATATAAACCTTCTACTGTTGCTTAGGGTATGTAATTTTTAGAAAATCGATCGATTGGTTAATTAGTTCACGTAACACATCAACATTAATATCAGCCACCTTGTTTATATACACACAAGCTTTTCCAGTTGTATGTTTTCCTAAGCGGCTTAATAGTTCTTCTCTTCTTGTATCACCTGTTGCAAAATACAAGCTTATTTTTGCTTTTCTAGGGGAAAAGCCAACAAGAGGTGCGTCTCCTTCATGACCAGAATCATATTTATAATGATAAGAACCGAATCCGATAATACTAGGGCCCCACATTTTTGCATGACAACCAGATGTCTCAGTAAAGATATCTAATAATTTATAAGCATCCTCACGTTTCTTTGGACTATCCACATTTTCTATAAACTGTATAACACTACGATCGTTTTCTTTCGTTTTTAACTCGTACATAGCACTCTCCCTTTTATGCTTTCATTCATTTTTTCTTATAGTATACGAGAGTAGTTAATTCATTGATTTCCTTATACTCTCCAGTTTTCATATAACCCATCTTCTCATAAAGATAGCAATTTCGCTCTTCCTGTAATATAGTTGCTAAGTTCCATGTTTTTGCCTCAGGAGTTTTTTCTTCTATTATTTTAAGTACTTTTTGAGCGATGCCTTTTCCTTGATAACATGGCAAAATAAACATGGGACTAATCCACCAATTAGACGGAATCTCTGGATAAACACGAATTGCACCGATAATAGCATCTTTCCCATAAATTTTGTAAAAACTACCTGAAGGATCATTTATACGAGTAAGTACTTTATCAATCGTTTCATTTGCTGGATTAGTATGATAATCTTTATACTTTTCTAATAGGGGTAGAAAAGCCTTTATTTGTATATCATGTATTATTTCTGCATCTGAACAATTGGCTTTTTCTAATGTTATTTGCATTTGTTTTCTCCTATGAAAAATAACATCTACTGAAATTTATCAGTAGATGTCCAAAAATAGCTTATTAGTAATTGTCTGCATAGTTTCCTTGCTCGAAGATTTCCTCAGCTGAAAGCATTACCCATTCTTCCTCAGAAACGCTGCTGTTAGCTTCTAAGAAAGCCTCTACCATTTTATACCCTTCGCTATAGCCGTAGTTCGCTGGAAGCTCTCCACCGCCTCTTAAGATTTGAAGGGCTCTTTCTTCGTCAGCTTTTGTTAAGTCGCCTTCGATTTTAGACCAGTTTTCTTCTTTAAATTCAGGGTTAACTTTTACAAAAGTTACGTCAGGAAATAATGTTTTACCGAACATCGTTCCTTTTCCGTGAAGTACTAAATAATCAAGTACAGTAGATGGAGCACCATTTTTTTCTGTCCAAACGCTCTTAGGGTATTCTTTAGCAACTCCCGCCTTTACGATATCGTTGTTAAAGTTACGGTTGAATAGAACCGTAATTTTACCAGCACCAGCAGTTAAAACTACATTTTGTAATGTTTCTGTTGTAGGGAAAATACATACCGTAGTTGTACCTTCTGTTGGTAGTTTTTCAGAAGCTGCCATAAGTGCTTCTTTAATAGAGTTATTTAAATCATCGTAGTTTAAACGTTTGATAACGTCTTGTGTTGCAATACGATTTTTCGGTGCCTCTTCTGTGATGGATTTTGCTAGACTTGCATATTCTCCATCTTTGAAACACGCTTCGTTAATAGGTTCGATAACAGATGATACGTACACTTCTGTTTGCTCACTTGCCGGTACATTTCGCACTTCTTCAAAAAAAGGATTTAACAATTTATATGCATGGACAATTTGAAAACTTTGACCAGCTTCGTTTTCAAATGAAATTGCTAAGTCAGGTAAATCTCCGTTTCCTCCATTGTTTCCGTTACTTTCTGACTTACCACATGCTGATAAAAATAAAATAAGTGCAAGGATGAAAAAACTTTTTAAACGCATTACCATTCCTCCTAAATAATATTCTGTTTTAACCATTAATGATTAATATTTATTGGCTAGAATAATTATTCTACTAAAAGTTGAAAATCCCTTCTTTTTCAAAATTTTTTGACAAATTTTTTTAAGTCTATGTAACTACGTAAATTCGTATTGGTTAATGTACTAAATTAAAATGTATGTTAATACATAGGAAACAGAATGAACTGTATATTTTCTTTGTTTCCAATGTTTCGTTATAATAAGGGATAGTGGTTAAAATTTGAGGGGTGTAAACATGTCTATCTCAGATGAATTTCAATTTATAAAAAAAATACAACCAAACAATCTTTTTCATAAAGAACAAATAGTAGGAATTGGTGATGATGCAGCCATTCTTACAGTGGAAAATAGCTATGACCAAGTTATATGCGTGGACACGATGGTGGAAGATGTACATTTTGCCCATAGTACGATGGACTCCTATTCTATAGGCTATAAGGCACTAGCTTCTAATATAAGTGATATTGCAGCAATGGGTGGAATTCCTTTATATTATTTAGTTTCGATTACGATACCACCACACTGGGATGAGAATTCAATAATAGAAATCTATAAAGGTATGGAAAAGTTAGCAGTAGACTTTCAGATGGACTTAATAGGCGGTGACACCACATCTTCCTCTTCAAAGCTTGTGTTAAGTGTAACAGTAATCGGGAAAGTAGAGAAAGGAAAGAGGTTATTACGGTCTAATGCAAAACAAGGGGATGTCGTGTTTGTTTCAGGTACACTTGGAGATTCAGCTGCTGGTCTAGATTTACTATTGAAAAGTGTAAAGGATCAAGAGCCATATACTCATCTAATACGTGCTCATCAACAACCTTCCCCTAGAGTGGAATTAGGAAGGATCCTAAGCTCCTACGAACGAGTGTCCTTAAACGATATAAGTGATGGACTTGCAAGTGAATTGCTAGAAATTACCGAGGCAAGTCATGTGAATATTTATATAGAAGAAAAAAGTTTGCCTATAAGTCAACATGTCTTAGACTATAATAAATCTAATGCTTTGAAATGGGCACTGACTGGTGGAGAAGATTTCGAACTAGTTGGAACGATTTCATCTGAAGATTGGGTTAAACTACTACACATTTGTAAAGAAAAGAATATAGATATATGTAAAATTGGACAAGTAGTAGATGGTACAGGAAAAGTATTTTTGAAGAGAGATGGTAAGGTAGAAGAGCTGGAAAAATCAGGTTTTAACCATTTCCAGAATCGTTAGGAGTTGAACAAAATGAGCAAGTACGAAATACATACAACATCATCGGATGAAACGATGAAACAAGCGGAAGAGATGGCGAGATTGTTTATGGGTGGAGAGGTACTTCTGTTAGAAGGAGATTTAGGTGCTGGAAAAACTACCTTTACAAAAGGTTTAGCTAAAGGGCTAGATATTAAACGTAATGTAAATAGTCCAACCTTTACGATCATAAAAGAATATCAAGGGAGATTACCACTTTTTCATATGGATGTTTATCGATTAGAAGACAGTGATGAAGATTTAGGTTTTGATGACTATTTTTCAGGCGATGGCGTTTGTGTTGTGGAATGGGCCCAGTTTATTGAAGAATTTTTACCAAAAGAGAGATTGGAAGTCTCGATATTCCATCAAGGGGATAGTGAAAGAATGATTATTTTAGAACCTATTGGAACACGTTATGAACAATTGTGTAAGGAGTTAACAAGACAATGAAAGTATTAGCGATAGACACTTCTACTTATGTGCTTGGAATTGCAATAGTAGATAATGAAAAGGTAGTAGGTGAACTTATTACAAACTTGAAGAAGAATCATTCTTTGAGAGCAATGCCTGCAGTAGAACAGCTTATGAAAGAGTGCGGTATTACACCAAAAGATTTAGATAGAATAGTGGTGGCTAATGGCCCAGGATCCTATACTGGTGTAAGATTAGGTGTCACAATCGCAAAAACGTTAGCGTGGAGTTTAAACATTCCATTAGTTGGTGTTTCCAGTTTACAATTGTTAGCTGCAAATGGACGTTATTTTCCTGGAGTAATTTGTCCTATTATGGATGCTAGAAGAGGTCAAGTTTTTACAGGATTGTACGAATGGGAAAATGATCGGTTAGTAACAAAACGAGAAGATATCAACATTTTATTAACAGATTGGTTAGAAGAAATAAAAATGTTAAATAAAAAAGTGTTATTTATTGGTGAAGATGTGGATAAGTTTAAAGAAGTAATTCGAGGACAACTTGGTGAGATGGCACATCTGGCTTCTTTTGTTCAACATAATGGTAGGCCAAGTGAATTGTGTAAAATAGGAATGGAAATGGAGCCAACTAATGTACACCATTTTGTCCCGAATTATACTCGTTTGGCTGAAGCAGAAGCAAAATGGTTAGAAGAAAATAAAGGGTAGGTAATAATAGATGCAAACAATTGTAATAGAAAAAATGTCAGTAGAAGACATTGAAGCTGTTTATGAAGTGGAAGTGGCATCCTTTCCTACTCCTTGGACAAAAGAGGCCTTTTATTATGAAGTAACAAATAACCCGTATGCTCATTATATTGTTTTAAAAGATGGGGAGAAAGTTATTGGCTATTGTGGTATTTGGAATGTAATGGGCGATGCTCAAATAACAAATATCGCAGTACTCCCTTCTTACCGGGGTAAGAAGCTTGGGGATTTACTATTAAAAAAGGCAAAAGATATCGCAAAAGATAAAGGTGCCGATGTTTTATCATTGGAAGTAAGAGTATCGAATCATGTAGCACAAGGTTTGTATAGAAAGCACGGCTTTCAAAATGGTGGAATACGCAAACAATATTATGTAGATAACAAAGAAGATGCATTAGTGATGTGGGTGAACTTATGAATATACAAAAAGAAGAATACATTTTAGGAATTGAAACGAGTTGCGATGAAACGGCCGCGGCCATTATTAAAAATGGAAAAGAAATTGTGGCAAACGTAGTTTCATCACAAATTGAAAGTCATAAACGATTTGGTGGAGTAGTACCTGAAATTGCATCCAGACACCATGTCGAACAAGTGACTATTGTATTGGAAGAGGTAATGGAACAATCAGGTCTTACAATGGATGATATTGATGCTATTGCGGTAACAGAAGGTCCAGGACTAGTTGGGGCACTATTAGTTGGGGTTAACGCTGCTAAAGCATTAGCGTTTGCTCAAAGTAAACCGTTAGTTGGGGTGCATCATATTGCTGGTCACATTTATGCGAATCAGTTAATAACAGAATTAAAATTTCCGTTGCTAGCGTTAGTCGTTTCGGGTGGGCACACGGAGTTAGTTCATATGAAAGAGCATGGTTCTTTTGAAGTAATCGGAGAAACACGAGATGATGCAGTGGGAGAAGCATATGATAAAGTCGCGCGTACATTAGGTTTGCCATATCCAGGTGGCCCTCATGTTGATAGATTAGCTCATGAGGGAGAAGCAACGATCAACTTACCGAGAGCGTGGCTAGAAGAAGGTAGTTATGATTTTAGCTTTTCTGGATTAAAGTCAGCGGTTATAAATACGCTACATAATGCTACCCAAAAAGGAATCATGATTGAGCCGGCAAACTTAGCAGCAAGTTTTCAACAGAGCGTCATAGATGTGTTACTAACGAAAACATTAGCTGCTACAAAAGAGTATGGAGTAAATCAAGTATTGTTAGCAGGTGGAGTAGCAGCAAATAAAGGACTCCGTGCAGCATTAGAAGCAAAATTTAGTGAATTAGATGGTGTGGAGTTAGTTATTCCACCTTTATCGTTATGTACAGACAATGCAGCGATGATTGCCACGGTAGGTAGTGTCATGTATCGACTTGGAAAAAGGTCCTCCTATGATATGAATGCCAATCCAGGATTGGACTTAGAAAAAAATTAATACCTACTACACTAACAAAGAACCGGATGAATCCGGTTCTATTTAATTTCGACAAAATTCGGGTGGTGCCTGGCACTTGTAAGGTTTTGTATGTGGATAACTCTATTGTATTTATGGATAACTATTAAAACTTTGTGTATAAAACTTGTGGATAAAATAATAATTTATTGTGGATAGTGTGTATAAACCTATGGATAACTAGTAAAACCGCACTAAAATTGGTAACTTGCTTGTGGATATGTTAGTTAATATGTGAATTAACAAAAAACTACTCAAACTTATACACAAAAAAGAGCATGGCTTTTGAAATTTTCATCGCCATGCTTTTTTCGACATTTATAGTTGGTTTTCTCCAAATAGTTGCACAAGTAGATTACCGGATTACTTAGTCTTGTAACTCTTCCCATTCTTCCATTAACAGTAGAAGCTTTTCTTGAACTTCTTCATTTTCCATGTTCAGTTCTTGCACTTTCAAATGATTTTGGTATACGTCTGGGTCACAAAGTAGTGTTTCGTTTTCTTCTACCTTTTCCTCTAAGCGTTCTATCTCTGTTTCTATCTCTTCAATTCTTCGCTTTCGTTGACGTTCTATTTTCTTTTGCTCTTTTTCTTGTGCATAACTTTTCGGCTCAGTACTATCAGACTTCAATTGCTTCTGTTTCGACTGGATCGTACTATCCATCTGACTTTCTATCGCCTCTAATTCAAGCTGTTCTTCTTTTTTCTCCACATAATAATCGTAATCACCTAAGAACTCTATTGCACCTGTAGACGAAAGTTCAATAACTTTCGTAGCGATTCGATTAATAAAGTAGCGGTCATGTGACACAAACAAAATAGTACCTGGATAATCAATTAAAGCATTTTCTAAAATTTCCTTACTATCTAAATCTAAATGATTTGTCGGCTCGTCCAATATTAAAACATTGCAACGCTGTAACATCAACTTAGCTAATGCAAGCCTAGCTTTTTCTCCTCCACTCAAGCTTAAGACAGGTTTTAGCACATCTTCTCCAGAGAAAAGAAAATTACCGAGAACGGTACGGACATCTTTTTCTGCCATGTGTGGGTAGTCATCCCACAACTCATCTAACACACGTTTATTAGACTTCAAGTCTGCCTGTTGTTGGTCATAATAACCTACAGTCACATTGGCACCAAATTGTATTTTTCCAATTTGCTTATTCAATTTCTCCACTAATATCTTCAATAGTGTAGACTTACCAACACCATTTGGTCCAACAAGTGCGACACTATCGCCACGAGTTAGAGATATATCTACATTTTCAAAAACAGGCTGGCTTTCATAGGAAAAGGATAAAGAATTCGCCTTCAATACATCGTTCCCACTTTGTCTTTCTATCTCAAAAGCGAAAGACGCAGACTTTTCATCCCCATTTGGTCTATCTAACACTTGCATTTTATCTAGCTGTTTTCTTCTACTTTGCGCTCTTTTTGTCGTTGAAGCGCGTGCAAGATTTCGCTGTACAAAATCGCGCAATTTCTCTATTTGGTCTTGCTGTTTCTCGTACATCTTCAAATCACGCTCATATTGATCAGCTTTCGCTTGCAAATAACTACTATAGTTACCTAAAAACTTCGTAGACTGGTTGCGGGCAATTTCATATACAACCGACACTACTTTGTCTAAAAAATAGCGATCATGAGACACAATTAAAAGTGCCCCAGGATAACTTTGTAAGTACGACTCTAACCATGACAACGTTTCAATATCTAAATGGTTTGTCGGTTCATCAAGTATTAATAAATCAGGCCTAGTTAATAGTAATTTACCAAGAGCTAATCGAGTTCGTTGTCCACCGCTCAAAGTTGAGATAGGTGTGTTATAATCAAAGGTAGCAAAGTTTAATCCATGAAGGACAGAACGAATATCTGCCTCATATTGAAAACCACCTTGTTGTTTATAGGTTTCTTGCAGCAGATCGTATTCTTTTAAAATACGTTCATAAACTTCTGTCTGATTAATAAAGACAGGGTCAGCCATTTTTGCTTCCAGTTCTCTCATGGTTATTTCATATTGTTTAAAATGAGAAAAAACGGACAGCATTTCGTCCCAAATGGAACGTTCTGATTGTAATCCGGTGTCTTGAGCTAAATAGCCAATCGAAACATCTTTCGGCTTAATAATTTCACCACTATCATAGGATAGTTGATTTGAAATGATCTTCAATAATGTGGATTTACCAGCACCATTTCGTCCAACTAGGGCAATTCGGTCTCTCGATTGTACTTCTAATTTAATATTAGATAAAATAAGTTCAGCACCAAAATATTTATTTAACTGATTAACTTGTAAAATAATCATAAGTTTCACCTCAATATGTCTAGATTAAGTTTATCTTTCTTTCCCATCTCTTTCAACAATGGAGATAGGAAGAATTAATTAAATGTTTAAAACAAAAAGAAATCGTTTACTTATTATGTGATGCAAACAGAATAAAGAGCAGAATAATAGATATGATATAGATAGAGTAAATGGGGGAATAAGATGAATAACGAACAAATAAAAATACCACAAGCAACAGCAAAGCGCTTGCCACTATATTATCGATTCATTCAAAACTTAAGCTCCTCGGGCAAACAACGAGTATCATCTACAGAGTTAAGTGAAGCGGTAAAAGTAGACCCAGCGACAATACGCAGAGATTTTAGCTACTTTGGTGCATTAGGGAAAAAGGGATATGGGTATAATGTTCAATATTTGTTAACTTTTTTCCGTAAAACGCTAGACCAAGATGAAGTGACGTATGTTACATTAATAGGTGTTGGTAATTTAGGAACTGCTTTCCTACATTACAACTTCACGAAAAATAACAACACGAAGATTAAATTGGCCTTCGATGTCGATAAATCAAAGATAGGTACAGACATAGGTGGCGTTCCTGTTTATGATTTAGATAAACTAGAAGAAGAGTTAGATGATGATATAACTGTTGCCATTCTAACAGTACCAGCACATGTTGCACAGCCAATAGCGGATAGACTAGTATCAAAAGGTATTAAGGGTATATTAAACTTTACTCCAGCTAGAATTAGTGTGCCTGATCATGTTAGAATTCATCATATTGATTTAGCAGTTGAATTACAATCTTTGGTATATTTCTTGAAACACTATCCATCAGAATAAAAAAGTAGTAGAATAAGTATATTTCGAGGAGGTGACTATTTATGCCATTAGGTATGGGAAGTATCGTAGTTATAGGCCTTGTCGCTCTTTTAATTTTCGGTCCGAAAAAGTTACCTGAACTTGGAAAAGCTGCAGGAAACACGTTGCGTGAATTTAAAAATGCAACAAAAGGTTTAGCAGATGACGATGAAAAAAAAGAAGATCAGAAGAAGTAATGAAGGATGAACGTTTATGATAGATAGAGAAATGACGGTATATGACCATATAGGGGAATTGCGTAAAAGGTTATTCATCATTGCAAGCTTCTTTGTTGTATCAACAATTGGCGGCTTCTTCTTAGCGGAACCTATCATTGTGTATTTACAACAGTCTGATGAAGCGCAATTGTTTGCGTTGCATGCGTTTCGTCCAACAGATGCGATAAAGATCTTCATGCAATTTGCCTTTTTAATCGCGTTTATTATCACTTTCCCTGTAACGCTATATCAGCTGTGGGCTTTCATTAGTCCTGGCTTATATGAAAAAGAAAGAAGAGTTACGCTTAGCTATATACCTATTTCTTTACTTTTATTTTTAAGTGGACTAGCATTTTCGTATTATATTTTATTTCCGTTTGTTCTTAACTTTATGAACAAATTAGCGGAACGTTTAGATATTAACCAAGTGATAGGGGTTAATGAGTATTTTCAGTTTTTGTTTCAACTAACGATTCCATTCGGTATTTTGTTTCAAATGCCCGTAGTAGTTATGTTCTTAACAAGACTAGGAATTGTCACACCACAATTTTTAGTAAAAGCTAGAAAGTATTCGTACTTTATCCTATTAGTGATCGCGGCGTTTATCACGCCACCAGAATTATTATCGCACTTAATGGTAACGGTACCGTTATTTATCTTATATGAAATCAGTCTTGTTATTTCCCGTTTCGCTTATCGAAAAGCAAAAATAGCAGAAACGAAGATGGAATTAGAAAAAATGAATAATGAACAATAAAAAGACGCTGGGAGAAAACTAGCGCCCAAAAAAGAAAGAGGCCCCAAAGAACAAAAAATGTTCTTGGGGCCTCTTCCTATAAATTCACCGGGTTTTGTCCTGACCTATTTTTAGTCAAGATGAACCTCATCAACCTTATGAAGTTCAAAGTCGATAAAAATTTGAGTGAAAATGAACTTCAGCGGCGTTAAGAAGTTCAAAGTCGATAGAAATTTGAGTGAAGATGTACTTCATCGGTTAAGAAGTTCAAAGCCGATAAAAATTTGAGTGAAGATGAACTTCATCGATCTTTTGTCCCAACCCATTTATTTCTCCTTCATCTTTTTAACCTTGTCGTGCAAAATAAACGCTCGAATGGTAACGCCAAAATTGAATGTAGCGAAAAGCATTAATAAGATAGTTTGAAATTGCCAAATAGTATCTCCTACTGACATAATCGCAATGTAGAGAAATAGAAAACCCATAACCAAATATAAATAAGCTATTTTAATAGGGGTAATGCGCATACAATCGTTCCTCCAATATTACTGTTACATGAGTTAGTTTCATCATTATGGATGACTAAGAAACAGACTCACATAAAAAACTTAATAAACCCTTGCATCTGTTCCAATTGCTCGATATATTCTTCGATTCGGTCTCTAAAAACGTATTGAACGAGTACAACAAACGAATTCATCGCAACGTGGGCTATAATCGGCACAAGAATACGATTTGTTTTTACATATAGAAATGCAAAGATAGAACCCATTACAAAGTAAATTAATAAATGTTTATAATCTTGGTGCACCAGTGCAAATAATAAAGAACTTACAATCAACCCTACAGCAAAGTTATATTTCTTATATAAAGTTCCAAAAATAATTTTCCGGAAAATGATTTCTTCTAATATAGGTCCCGCAACTGTAACAGCAACAATGATAGCAGCTGAAGACATGATTAAATTCATAATCTGTTGAGTATTTTCCGAACCTGGTTCAATCCCGAAAACTAGTTGTTGGATGGATGCCGCAATTCCTTGTCCAAATAAAGCCATAAAGAAACCTAATACGGACCAAAGAATGGTACTTGACAAGCTGGCTTGTGCACTTCTAAAGTCTTTCTCTCTAAAGTCTGTACGAAGTATCCATAAAATAACGAGAAGTCCTACAATGAAACTAATAGTTATCCAATAGCTAAATAATAAAGACTCCCTCGCAGCCTGTTCTAATCCTTCTCCGACTCCAAGCTTTAACATAATAGGAACTCCAATTATTCCAGAAAACTGCATAACAACATATGCGATAATTACTTTCCAATAAGTCTTAGTCATAGTTTACTCCTTATGTGATGATTCCATCGTATTGTACCATATAAATACATTTGACCTGTACTAGGAAGGTCTGTAAGTACATATAGTAGTCTTTGTAATGTAAAAAACAATAGATGTTTATAGTGTACGCTCTATTAGGAAATTAATGTTTAGATTATTTTCTAATGTGACATAATGGAAAGGGCTGTAAAGAGAAAAAAATTATGCAAGATACTTGCAAAATTGGTTTTGATTATTTAATATAATAATTGTGTTAGCACTCAAGTGTTACGAGTGCTAATAAAGACATAATTATTAAAAACTATACTTAACGTACATTTGAGGAGGTTGTTTCACATGTTAAAGCCAATAGGTGATCGCATTGTAATTGAACTTGTCCAGTCAGAAGAAAAAACTGCAAGTGGTATCGTATTACCTGACACTGCTAAGGAAAAGCCTCAAGAAGGAAAAGTAGTAGCTGTAGGTACAGGTCGCGTACTAGATAGCGGTGAGCGCGTTGCTTTAGAAGTGGCAGAAGGCGACAGCATTATTTTCTCTAAATATGCTGGTACTGAAATAAAATACGATGGCAGAGAATTTTTAATCTTAAAAGAAGCTGACGTATTAGCTGTAATCAACAAATAATATTAAATTACTAAAAAGATATATGAACATATTCTGAGGAGGTCTTGATCATGGCAAAAGATATTAAGTTCAGTGAAGAAGCTCGTCGTTCTATGCTTCGTGGTGTAGATAAATTAGCAGACGCTGTAAAAGTAACATTAGGACCAAAAGGACGTAACGTAGTATTAGAGAAGAAGTTCGGTTCTCCTTTAATCACGAACGATGGTGTTACAATCGCAAAAGAAATCGAATTAGAAGATGCATTCGAAAACATGGGTGCTAAATTAGTAGCTGAAGTTGCTAGTAAAACAAACGAAATCGCTGGTGACGGTACAACTACTGCAACAGTATTAGCGCAAGCTATGATTCGTGAAGGCTTAAAGAACGTTACTGCTGGAGCTAACCCAATGGGAATTCGAAAAGGTATCGAAAAAGCAGTTGCTGTAGCTCTCAATGAGCTAAAAGCGATCTCTAAACCTATCGAAGGTAAAGCTTCAATCGCACAAGTTGCTGCTATCTCTGCTGCTGACGAAGAAGTAGGTCAATTAATCGCAGAAGCAATGGAGCGCGTAGGTAACGACGGCGTTATCACATTAGAAGAGTCTAGAGGTTTCACTACAGAGTTAGAAGTAGTAGAAGGTATGCAATTTGACCGTGGATACGCTTCTCCTTACATGGTAACGGACTCTGATAAAATGGAAGCTGTTTTAGACAATCCATATATCTTAATTACAGATAAAAAGATTACAAACATTCAAGAAATCCTTCCAGTTCTTGAGCAAGTAGTACAACAAGGGAAACCTTTATTACTGATTTCGGAAGACGTTGAAGGTGAAGCATTAGCTACATTAGTAGTGAACAAATTACGTGGCACATTCAATGCAGTTGCTGTTAAAGCTCCAGGATTCGGTGATCGTCGTAAAGCTATGTTACAAGACATCGCTGTACTAACTGGTGGAGAAGTGATTACAGAAGAATTAGGCTTAGACCTTAAATCTGCAAACATCGGCCAATTAGGACGCGCGGACAAAATCGTTGTAACAAAAGAAAACACTACTGTTGTTAACGGACATGGAAACAGCGACGAAATCAAAGCTCGTATTGGCCAAATCCGTGCACAATTAGAAGAAACTACTTCTGAGTTCGACCGTGAAAAATTACAAGAGCGCTTAGCTAAATTAGCTGGTGGTGTTGCTGTAATTAAAGTTGGAGCGGCTACTGAAACAGAATTAAAAGAGCGTAAACTACGCATTGAAGATGCACTAAACTCTACTCGCGCTGCAGTAGAAGAAGGTATCGTAGCTGGTGGTGGTACGGCTCTAGTAAACATCTACAACAAAGTTGCTGAAATTCAAGCAGAAGGCGACGAAGCTACTGGTGTAAACATCGTATTACGTGCGATCGAAGAGCCAGTTCGTCAAATCGCATTCAACGCTGGTTTAGAAGGATCTGTAATCGTAGATCGTCTAAAACGCGAAGAAGTTGGAATTGGTTTCAACGCAGCAACTGGCGAGTGGGTAAACATGCTTGAAGCTGGTATCGTAGACCCAACGAAAGTTACTCGTTCAGCACTTCAAAACGCAGCAAGCGTATCTGCAATGTTCTTAACTACTGAGGCTGTAGTTGCAGATCTTCCAGAAGAAAAAGGTGCTGGCGGCATGCCTGATATGGGCGGCATGGGTGGAATGGGCGGCATGATGTAATCTGCCCCTGAAACCCTTGGTATGACTGGGTTTGTTGGTAAGGTGAGAGTGAAATGCTAACATTTTGCTAACATTGAGGATATTAACGGAGGCTTCTCATGAGTTCACTGAACTTTTGAGAGGCTTCTTTTTTCATTTCTTGGGTTACGTGGAGGTACACATTTTTCGTAACTTGATCGTCGGTATGACCGAGACGATCCATGATTTGTTCGAGTGAGACACGGGCCTCTGCTAAGAGAGATGTATGCGTATGTCTCAAAGAGTGTGGTGTTAAGTCTGTATTTAGTTCGGCGATAGTAAGAAGTCTCTTCATTCGATTTTGGACTGTTTTAATTACAATAGGATAACAAAATTGTCTTTCCATCTTTGCAAAGATAAAATCTTTATTGTAGTAATCTTTACCTAATCGCTTAATTACTTGGTTCTGGATTTCTTTGTGCTTCTTTAAAGCTTGAATTACTTCTTCATCTACAACAATTTTCCGCTTGGATTTTCGGGTTTCCGGAGGTACTAATAAGTACTCCAAAGTATTATTATTGGGATTGTAATAAGTCTTGGTAATACTTATAGTGTGGTTAATAAAGTCTATATCCTTCCAATTAAGAGCAACTAACTCCCCAACCCTCAAAAGGGCTTTATCAAAACCAACGAAATGAAGTAACTATGAATGACTTGATTATTAAAGGGAATTTAATCCAAAATAAGGAATCTTATGATACACTTTGGTTATCTAGTTTCGAAATATAAAATTTATTATCTCTTAGTCAACTAATTAGGAGGTTTTTTGCTTAGGGGGATTATATGTATAATCTGCTGGTTTTCTTAGCGATAGCTTTTATTGGAATAATACTTTTTTTAATGTTTACAAAAATGAAGCCGTGGAAATCCATTGTAGTAACCATATTAATAATAATAGGTACTTTATTCCTAGTAGGCTTTCGCTTTACTGCATCAAGTGCTTTACCTAATGGCACTAAACCAATAGAAAGTAAAGAAACAACTTACGGGAAAGCAATATTATATGAAAATGTAAATAACGATACATTTGGCTTGGCGAAAATGCATCGAAGTATTGGGTTTTTGTATCATTACTCAGGTGGCAATTCTGGCTACACACTTGAAGGAGATGAACCATTCCAGGCTGCTGGTTTTGGAAGTGATGAAAAAGATGGTTTTATGATTGGAGTTAGAACTGGTAATCCAGATATAAAATATATTGTGGTTGGTAACCACCTGGAAGGCTTAACGCCATCAGAGCCTTACAACTTCAATATGGAAACGGTTGAGAAATATCCCGATAGCTACCATGTCAAAGAGCTAGTTGATAATCATGCCTTCTTTGTACTAGATGAGTATTCTGAGGCAACATGGACAATAAGAGCACTTGATAAAGATGGTAATCTAATTGCAGATAAATTATTCGGAACTGGTGAAGCAAGATATATTGACTGGTAAACTCTAAAAGTTGTTTTGATAGTTAAAAGCGACAATAATTCAAACTAGAACTCCCAATTATATGGAAGTTCTAGTTTTTCTGCTGATATCAACATTAAACTTTAACAGAGCCAAAATAAAAGAGGTAAACTGCATTATCTAAATGTTATGTCAAAAAAATAGTTTATGCTAACATTTGCTAACGCAATTAATAATAAATAGGCTTCTCGTGAGTTGTTAAAACTTGTGAGAAGCCTTTTCTTTTTTTTGTGGAGTTGAAAAAAATATCGATTTTTTTAATATTGACACTATTTATGTTTAGAAATTAATATATAGTCAAGCAAATAATTCTACAGTACTCTACTTCGAAAATAAATCTAAAAGCATAATTGAAACCTCAAACTTTTATTGATAGAAAAAATTTCTCCCTTATGGTGCCATACCTCCACTAGATTAAACCTTTAACGCAGACATCATTTCTAAAAAACTAAGAGTTGATAGAATTTTGCAATTCATTGTGGTTGTTATTTACCAAAACCTTTGAAGTTAAAGCTTGATTCAAAAGAGGAGGTGGCTGAAATTAATAGCCAAACATTCAACAGTTACACAAAAGAGGATTTTTTGAGTGAAGTTTTTATAGATGAAAACCAATATGATACGATCAGGGATCTTTTA
This sequence comes from Bacillus alkalisoli, assembly GCF_002797415.1. Taxonomy (GTDB): domain Bacteria; phylum Bacillota; class Bacilli; order Bacillales; family Bacillaceae_I; genus Bacillus_CD; species Bacillus_CD alkalisoli. Next base: position 3,741,656 of record NZ_KZ454944.1, on the reverse strand, counting down.
CAATATAAAAAGAACATAATTTTTCAAGGACCGCCGGGTGTTGGGAAAACCTTTTTATCAAAGCGACTTGCTTACTCTTTAATGGGGGAAATAGATTCAGAACGTGTGGAATTGCTGCAATTTCACCAAAATTATGCTTATGAAGATTTCATTATGGGATATAGACCAGATGAAAACGGGTTTTCGCTACAATATGGAATCTTCTATAAGTTTTGTGAGCGTGCCCTAAAAAATCCAGAACGGGATTATTATTTTATTATTGGTGAAATTAATAGAGGTAACCTGTCTAAGGTTTTTGGTGAATTGATTATGCTAATTGAAAGTGATAGGCGTGGCGAATATGTCACAATGGGGTACTCTAATAAGAAATTCACCGTACCAAATAACGTATACCTGATAGGAACAATAAATACAGCATCGCGTGCTTCAGCCCAATTAGAAGTAGCAATTCGCCGTAGATTTGCGTTCGTGACACTTAAACCAGCATTTAATGAGGGGTGGAGAAGAGCCATTCAAGAATCTGGTGTATCTACTGTTATGGTAAACAGAATCCTGCTTGCCGTCGAGAAAATGAATAAAGAAATAATCGGTGATATCCAGTTAGGACCTGGTTATGCAATTGGTCATAGTTTCTTCACATCGAAACCTGAATATATGGATGAACAGGAATGGTATGATGGAATTCTGACCTTTGAGATCATTCCTTTATTGGAGGAATATTTCTTTGACCGCCCAGAAATAGTTAAAGATCTTATTGAGGGGATCTAAAAATGGAGAGGTAATTTAATCATTTAAGTCAGGTAATGAAAAGAGGCTTCTCACGAGTTGTATAAACTTGTCAGAAGCCTCTTCTATTATATATGTGTATCCCATTAATACAGGCACCATTTTTGGGTTATTATGGAGTATTATTCAGAGAATATAAAAAAACAGGCCTTGATAAAGGGCCTGTTTGGATAAATGATATAAGATTAAGCAGCTTTTTGAACGTTAGAAGCTTGAGCTCCACGAGCACCTTGCTCAACGTCAAACGTTACTTTTTGACCTTCGTCTAAAGATCTGAAGCCGTCAGTTTGAATTGCTGAGAAGTGTACGAATACATCGTCTCCATTTTCTCGTTCGATAAAGCCAAAACCTTTTTCTGCATTAAACCATTTTACTGTACCTTGTTCCATTTTTGTTGCCTCCTAGTGCGTTACCACACATTATATTACTATCCTTGGACAAAGTATCATCAAGATGAAAAGTTAATATTCATACTATCCCTTACACCGAACAAAAATAATTCTTCTTTATCATATCATGAAACGTAAGAAAATACAAATTTTTGTCATTTGAGTGAGTTTCATCATGTACAATTACTAAACGAAAAACGAATATTATACCTATTCTTTCATATAATTTGCGCTTTATATCGAACGTTATTTAATTATTATAAAGTTAACATTCGTTCTTCACTAAACGAACAGTAATTATGAAATTGATTCATTTAGCAAAAATAGTAAAAATCCACAAAGAAAAAGAAGAGCATTATGCAATACAAACAAAGAGCTCATAATGATTAAGTTATCGATCTACGTTAATAGGTAGAGATACAGAATATATACGGGAAAATTAATTTCTCTTTTTTGGAAATTCGATACACTTTCTATTATATTTACCTTTCCTAACTTTTAAAGAAAAAGTAGTTGACTCGTAAAGTAATTTTATGATATTATTAAAAATTTGATAAAAAATAATATATGTGTTATACTTAAGAAGGTTACCATATATGGAGGTGGATTATTTGTTCCAAATTGGCGATAACATTGTATATCCAATGCACGGAGTAGGTATAATTAATTCCCTGGAAGAAAAGGAAATATCAGGGGAAAAACAACAGTATTATGTCATACGAATGTTAATCAGCAATATGCAAGTCATGATTCCTAAGGGTAAAATATTGAGTTCAAGTATACGTCCAGTTACTGACATAATTGCATTAAAACACATTATGCACATTTTTCAGCATGGAGAATCAGATAGATTACTGCCGTGGAAACAAAGGTTTAAAGTGAACACGGACAAAGTTAAAACGGGTAAAATACAAGAAGGTGCTGAAGTTGTACGTGATTTAATGCGTATGAAGAAAGAAAAAGCACTTAATACAAGCGAAAAAAAAAATGCTAGAAAACGCAAATCAATATTTAATTAGTGAACTTAGACTAATTAAAGGAATCACTGAAAATCAAATAAAAAGTTTCTGCTAAGGTTAATTATTTATTAAGCATACATCTCCCAAAAATGTCCTGAATTTTTTGGGAAAATAATTACTATTAAATGTACAACATACACACTCAACTTCCTCCAATCATTTTTAGAGCACTAACTTCTTTTGTTATTTCTACAACTTAATCCATTTCAAATTTGGTGCAGACCCCCAATGCAGTAAATTTTTACTGTACGGGGGTCTTGCGCCTTCAATCCTCACCTACTCCTATACACCCCAGGTGAAACTCCGTATTTCTTTTTAAATACTCGATGAAAATAGGCGTACGAGCTAAAGCCGCAGTTTTCTGCGATGTTTTCGAGTGTCATTGTCGTGTACTTCATTTGATCAATTGCAGCAGATATTCGGATATCTTGCGCGTATTCAATGATTGTTTTTCCTGTTATATCTTTAAAAAGATGTACTGCTCGGGAGACACTTAGACCAGCATGTTTAGCTACATCCTCCACCATAAGGCCAATGGTGGCATGTTCCTCTATATAACGAAGCATCCTTGTTACAACATAGGGTCTAGTGATATCAGAAGTTGTCTCATTCACGGCTCGTTCTAAAGTTAAACAAAGTGCTTTCAATAAATGAGAGGGTAGTTCATTACCTTTTTCCGATAGGGGTCTACGCTTTTCTAAAGTAAGATGTCTCCATAATGATAATATTCTATCTTCTAAGTCGATTTTTGATAGGCGTGGTTTTTCTGAACGGTTCCACCATTCCTCTATCCATGATCCGGATATAGATAAATGATAATCCGCACTAACTTCCTCTTCCTCAATTTTCAGTTCATAAAAATCGCCAGGTATAGCGAATAATAAATCTCCTTTTTTCATACTGTGCTTTTCGTTATTTAGCGTTATTTCACTAGTTCCTTCTGTTTGTAACCGAATCAAATAGCCTGTTAAAGCGTCCGTATCTTGAGAATAATAACCTTTTGTATGATAGGAATACCCACAAAAACGAATATATGTGTCCAAAGATTTTTCTCCAATCTATAAATAAATAGCAAAATAGTTCATGTTTCCATTATATTATCTATTTTGTATAATTTCTATCTATTTTATGATGTTTACATATATGAAAGCGTTTTTATCTATAAGATGAAAAGAGGAGGCATACGATGAGAATTCCAATTGCAGTACAATTGTATACGTTGCGAGAAGAAATAGAGAACGATTTTGCTGGAACGTTAAAAAAAGTGGCTGAGCTAGGATATGACGGTGTGGAACTAGCGGGTTATGCTGGCTTACATGTAACAGAAGTGAAAAGTCTGCTTGATCAATTTGGACTTCAAGCACCTTCTAGTCATGTCCCATTAGAGCAATTAGAGGAAAACTTGGACAAAGTAATAGAGGAACAAAGAATTTTAGGAACTCAGTATATTGTTGTCCCTTATATTAAGCCAGAAGAGCAAAATGAGGAGCGTTACCTATCGCTTATTTCTTTTTTAAAAGAGGCGGAAGTTGCGTGTAAAGAGCAAGGATTCACTCTTTGCTACCATAACCATGATTTTGAACTAGAAAAGCTGAGCGATGGTAGAAAAATATTGGAAGCAATACTGGAAGACACATCTATTAATGCGGAGTTTGATGTGTATTGGCTAACAAAGGCAGGAGAAAATCCGGCAGAATGGCTAAATCGCTATAGTGGAAGAACGCCGCTTGTCCATTTAAAAGATATGACGCTAGATGGCGAAAAGTTTTTTGCTGAACTTGGTACTGGTGGCGTAGATATGGAATCGATTCTACAAATCGGAGAAAAGCAACAAGTAAAGTGGTGGATTGTCGAGCAAGATGTGAGCCGACGCACGCCATTAGAAAGTATTGAAATTAGTATAAACTACTTAAAACAAAAATTTGGAGTGAAATAATATGTTGAATGTAACAGTTTGGAATGAATTTCGTCATGAACAAAAAAATCCGGTAGTTAGAGACATTTACCCGGAAGGTATTCACGGTGCAATCGCTAACTTTTTAAAAGAAGAGCATAACGTAAAAACGGCAACTTTAGATGAAGCAGATCATGGTTTAACAGATGAAGTGCTTAAGGAAACAGATGTTTTAATTTGGTGGGGCCATATTGCTCACGATGAAGTAAGCGATGAAGTAGTAGAAAAAGTGAAGAAACGCGTATTAGAAGGAATGGGACTGATTGTCCTTCACTCCGGTCACTTTTCAAAAATTTTCAAAACGTTGATGGGAACGTCATGTGACTTAAAGTGGCGAGAAGCAGATGAAAAAGAAAGGCTATGGGTGGTAGACCCAAGTCATCCTATCGTAGAAGGAATTGGAGAAAAAATCGAGCTAGAAAGAGAAGAAATGTACGGAGAACATTTTGACATTCCAGCACCAGAACAACTAGTGTTCTTAAGCTGGTTTGAAGGTGGAGAAGTATTCAGAAGCGGATGTACTTATAGTAGAGGAAATGGGAAGATTTTTTACTTCCGTCCTGGACATGAAACATATCCAACTTATCATAATGAAGAAATCCAAAAGGTTATTAAAAACAGTGTAAGATGGGCGGCGCCAACAAAACGTTCTTACCCTGTTTACGGAAACGCACAGCCACTTGAAGAAATTAAACCGAAAAACTAGTAATGCAATGAAGTTACAAATTCACTAGAAACAAAAATAGAGATGCAATTCATAATCGAAATAAATAGGAGGAATTTTTATGAGTAAATTAAAAATTGGAGTTATTGGTTGCGGAAGTATCGCTAAACATCGCCATTTACCAGAGTATGCGAACAATAAGCAAGTTGAAATTGTAGCTGTATGTGACATCGTGGAAGCGCGTGTAAACGAATTTGCAGAACAGTACAGCGCGAAAGCTTATACGAACTATGAAGAACTTTTAGCAAATCCTAAAATAGATGCAGTAAGTGTTTGTACACCAAACTATCTACACGCTCCTGTTTCGATTGCAGCACTTAAGGCTGGAAAACACGTTTTATGTGAAAAACCTATGGCAACATCTAAAGAAGAAGCAGAAGAAATGATCCTAGTTGCAAAGCAAACGAATAAAAAGCTAATGATCGCCCATAACCAACGCTTTGTACCTTCCCATCAAAAAGCGAGACAATTAGTGGCAAGTGGCGAGCTTGGGAAAATTTATAGCTTCCGTACAGCATTTGGTCATGGCGGTCCAGAAGGATGGAGTGCAGACGGAAAAGAAAGCTGGTTCTTTAATAAAGAAGAAGCATTCATCGGAGCAATGGGAGACCTTGGTGTTCACAAAACAGACCTTCTTCGCTATATCCTTGGAGAAGAATTTGCAGAAGTAGGCGCATTTATCGAGACTAGTGCAAAACAAAATACAGATGTAGATGACACAGCTGTATGTGTATTAAGAACAGAAAGTGGCATTATCGGTACGTTAGCAGCTAGTTGGTCTTACGTTTCAAAAGAAGATAACGCTACAGTTATTTATGCAGAAAACGCCATTGTACGTTTGGAAGATGACCCTGTTAACTCTGTTATCGTTCAATACAAAACGGGTGAAGTAGTGAAATATGAGTTAGGTGGCATTCAAACGAACGATTCTGGAGGACAAACAAGCTCTCAAATTATCGATCAATTTATTAATAGCATCATCAATGATGTAGAACCACCAGTTTCGGGTGAAGAAGGAATGAAATCTCTTCAAGTCGTTTTAGCTGCGCTAGCATCTAATGAAACAAAACAAATTACAAAAATATAAGTGGTGAAGAAATAATGACGAAGTTAAGAATGGGAATTATCGGCACGGGCGGGATTGCTCGTGACCGTCACATCCCGGCGTACCAACAAATAGAAGATATGGTGATGTTAGAAGCGGTTTGTGATGTTAACCTAGATGCTGCGAACGCCGTTGCTGAAAAATTCGGGATAAAGAAAGTGTTCACAGACTATAAAGAATTACTAAGAGAAGTAGATGCCGTAACGATTTGTACCCCAAATAAATTCCATGCCGAAATAACGATTGCAGCATTAGAAGCGGGTGTTCATGTTTTATGTGAAAAGCCAATGGCGATGAAAGCTGAGGAATCGGCATCTATGATTGAAGCTGCTAACTCTTCAGGAAAAGTATTATCGATAGGTTTCCATTATCGCTTTACAAAAGAAGCCCAAGCAGCGAAGAAACTAATTTTGGCAGATGAAATTGGTAAACCAATGGTGGCTAGAGTTCATGCGATGAGAAGAAGAAAGGTTCCTGGATGGGGAGTTTTTACGAATAAAGAACTTCAAGGTGGCGGAAGCCTTATTGATTGGGGATGTCACTTCTTAGATCTATCCCTTTGGTTACTAGGAAATCCGAAGCCAGTGGAAGTTGTCGGTCAATCGTATAACCGTTTAAGCAAAATGCCGAACCAAGTGAATGAGTGGGGAAGCTTTAACCATGATACATTTGATGTGGACGATCATGTTACAGCGTACATTCGATTTGATAATGGAACAACGATGCTATTTGAAACGTCTTGGGCGGCTAATGTAAAAGAGGATTCAGAAGGTGTTAGCATTTCAGGGGATAAGGGCGGAATCGATTTATTCCCATTAGAACTAAATCAAGCAAAACACGGAATGTTAACGAGTAGTAAAGTTGACTGGATTCCAGGTGAAATAAACCCAGGTCTTGCGCAAGTAACGAATTTCGTTGAAACGTGTTTAGGTAAAAGCGAATTAGTTGTAAAGCCAGAAGAAGCAATGCGCGTATCTCAAATTATCGATGCTATTTACTTAAGTAGTGAAACAGGTAAAAGCGTACAATTATAAAAGGAGGTAATATATATGAAATTAGGTGTCTTTACCGTATTATTTTCTCAAAAAAACTTAGATGAAATGCTTGATTATGTAAAACAAGCAGGCGTCAAAGCGGTTGAAATTGGAACAGGTGGCTATCCAGGAAATGCACACTGTGATATCGATGCGTTACTTGAAAGCGAAGAATTACGCAAAGAGTATTTAGAAAAAGTGACTTCTCGAGGAATAGAAATTAGTGCGTTTAGTTGTCATGGCAATCCTATTTCACCAGAAAAAGCTTTCGCTGAAGAGTCAAACGAAGCATTAAAGAAATCAATTAAACTAGCGAGCTTAATGGGAGTTCCCGTTGTAAACTGCTTCTCCGGTACTGCTGGTGACCACGAAGGAGCAAAATACCCGAACTGGCCAGTAACACCGTGGCCTACAGAATATGGCGCAATTTTAAAATGGCAATGGGAAGAAAAGTTGATCCCTTATTGGAAAGAGATGGGCCAATACGCAAAAAGTCATAACGTAAAAATTGGCTTAGAGCTTCACGGTGGATTTTTAGTTCATACACCATACACGTTACTGAAACTTCGTGAAGAAACGTGTGATGCAATCGGTGCTAATTTAGACCCTAGTCATTTATGGTGGCAAGGAATTGATCCAGTAGCGGCTATTAAAATTTTAGGAAAAGCTAATGCCATCCACCATTTCCATGCAAAAGATACATACATTGACCAAGAAAATGTCAATATGTATGGTCTAGTGGACATGCAGCCATACGGCGAAGTCCAAACGAGAGCATGGACATTCCGTTCCGTCGGTTGTGGCCACAGCATTCAAGAATGGTCCGACATGATCAGTGCATTACGCACATATGGGTATGACTACGTCGTTAGTATTGAACATGAAGATCCATTAATGTCTGTTGAGGAAGGCTTTGCAAGAGCAGTGAAGAACTTAAATTCGATTATTATAGAAGAGAAACCAACCGATATGTGGTGGGCGTAATTCCCTTCTCTCAGATGAAGTGATAGCATAAAAGTAAAAGACCATCCTGCCTATACGGTGACTGGATGGTCTTTTTATAATAGACTTCCCTGTCTAAACGTTGACTGGAAGTAGTTGGTAAGACGCCTACCTCATATTCACATTCGTATTATGCTTTGGCCAAAATGAACTTGAGAGAGCATATCAAGTTCATTATTGAATAATTCTTTGATCAAAATGAACTTGAGAGACCGTATCAAGTTCATTATGGGATAATTCCTCGATCGAAATGAACTTGAAAGCCCATATCAAGTTCATTATGGAATTAGCTTTTGGCCAAAATGAACTTGAGCAGGTTACCGAGTTCGATAGTTTCATCAACGCTACTTACTTTTCCTCACCAAAAGCCTCCGGAATCATTTTAAATCCTTCAATTACAGTATCTTCTTCTACTTCTATCATTAAATAACTTTTGCCACTAAACTGAATTTGTTTTACATACCTTAAGTCTTGTGGACTGATGGAGATATTAGCTATTTTTGTGTTGATCTTAATAGATTTAGAATTGTATTTTGGTAAAACACTACTTGCTTTAATTTCATACTTTTCGTCATCAATAACTCGTTGGAAAGCTAATTCCACTTTGTCCGTACTTGCTTCTTCTACACCACTCATTCTTAATACACGACCGACGTCTTCGTAGTCCAATTTCGGTTGTTCTTCTTCTTCATTCTCTTGGATCATACGGTGAATTTCATCATACACATTCGAGAGTGTAGAAGTACTTAATTGATCACCTGTCACGTTTTTAATAATTTCTTCAAAAACGATCTTATCATCTTTTGCTGTCATCGTCTCTTCGCCATTTAGGACGTCCTCTATGAACGTATGATCAGGTTCGTGCACCTTTCCTGCGGAGTAAAGAACGTGATTAACGTCTGCTGCGTTATCCGTAAAACTTGGGAAAAGAAATCCTGCAATTGGTGCATTAAGGTTAATAACGGGGTCTAAAACAAAATTGTATTTAAACTCTTTTCCTACATAATCAAAAAGCAGTTCTTTCTTCGGTTCTTGTGTGTTGTTAATACTACACAATATAAAAGGATGAGAATAAACGGTACCTCTATCATTTTCTTCTGTATCATCTCCTCCGCGCTTCATCTTCTTTCTGTATTCGCCACGTATAAATGTAACAACGATATCCATCTCATATTGGCGACTGGCAAGCATTTTACTTATTACTTGAAGCATCTGCTCTCTCCAACCGTCAACATCTGGGCTTAATAACCCTTGATGCAAAATAAGCTGGCTATTATTGTCCGCATCGCGACGAAACTTTAGTTCAAATAGTTTCTCGTCTAGTTGACCACCAAGCATTTTTTTAAAGTTATTTAAAAACAATTCTTGTTGGTCTTTATCTAGCATTTCGAAAGGTTGGCTTTGGTGGTGGTATATGTCATTTGATTCCTTCAGTATATACACATTAAAAATGTCGCTTATTTTTAAAGCTTCGTTTTCAGGTTTAAATTGTTTTCGAAAATGTGCGATGTCTTTTTTATTCATAATTTAAAAACACTCCTAGATTAAAAGATACTTTATACTAAACGAAAGCATCCTTTATTTTATCATAGCTAAGAAGTAATTGATTAGGAATGAAGATAGAAGTATGACAGAAAAATACTTTACTGTGTACAAAATATATTCAACTGGATTTTATAAAAATAATCTCATATGGACTATTCCTACAATAAAACATTTAAGGAAATTAGTTTTTTTGATAAAATTAATAAAAGTAAAAAATTAAGCAAATTTAGAATATTTCGCTAGTTTTGCTGTATAGGAGTTGTGAATATGAACTTACTGTCTATGGCTCTTAATAAGTTGGAGAAAGCAATCGTTATCGTATCGGATCAAAATGAAGTTGCTTTCATAAACGAGGCGTGTGAAAAACTCTTTGAAATTGATAAAAAAGATTCCGTTGGGAAAGATATGGAGAGTCTTTTTGCTAATCAATCAGAAGGCGGAACGATAGATTTAAACAAAGAAACTAGTGAACATATTGTCATTAATGGGAAAACGTATCAATACACAATCACCCTATTGGAAGAAGACCAACAAAAGGGTGGAAAATTAATAACGTTTACTAAAGTTTCTTTCCATAATGTAATGAAGGATATTAATTTTAACACCATCTTCAATTGTGCAGACGATGGAATGATTTTACTTGAACTGAATGACTTAGAACCTAAAGTGATAGATGTGAATGAGAAAATGTTAGAAATTCTTGGATATTGTAAAGAAGAATTTCTAACTTTGAGAATGAATGATATCTTGCACCAAGACTATCATCAAGTTGCAATGGATACGCAGAAGAAATACTTAGAAACAAAAGATCCCATATCGGAATCTATCGATACTGTTTATTTGAATAAATATAATGAAAATGTGTATGTAGATGTCACGTTAACAAAATATGAGCAAGAGAATAAAACGTTTGTGATTGTGAATGCCAGGGATAAGACAGTACAAAAGCATTATAAAGATATTTTATTAGAATCTATTAACTTTAATCAAAAACTGTTAGATTCTTTACAAATGTGTGTTTCTGTAATAGAGAATGGGCGTATGGTCATGTCTAATAGTAGAGGGTATGAATATTTTTATTTAGACCCTATTACACAAAATATTCAAGGCTTAACGGTAGAAGAATGGTTTGAACTTTTAACTCCTAATATGGCTGAGCCAGACGTTGTTTTTCCTTATGCAATAGAGATAATAAAAGTAGGAGCACCTGTTAGAGATTGGGAAATAAAGTTGAAGGATGGTCGTTACTTAAAAGTAGATTTCATACCGATACGACAAAGTGGTAATCATACGCTACACGTGTTTGTTGGTTCAGATATAACGGATATGAAACAAATGTTAGATTCATTAGCGAGAGCAAAAAGAGAAGCAGAAAATACCAATCAAGCTAAAAGTTTGTTTTTATCCCAAGTAAGTCATGATTTACGAACACCGTTAAATAGTATATTTGGTTTTGCTCAACTATTACAAATGCAAAAGGAAGGTTCGTTGAAACAAAATAGTTGGATCAATAAAATATATGATTCGGCCAAATTGTTGAATGGATTGCTACAAGACGTACTAGACTTTTCTGTCCTTGAGTCTGGTAATGTGAAATATAATAATGAACCACTTTCTATCATAAAATCTATGAAGCTGGCGTGTGGAGCAGTAGAGGGAATAGCGCGAAATAAGAATATAGTTTTAACAAATAATTATCCGTTAAGAGATACGTTCGTTTACGGTGATGAAAATAGGTTAAATCAGATATTACTTAACCTTCTTTCTAACGCGATTAAATACAACAAGGAGTTTGGGAAAGTGTCACTAAATGTAGCGATTTCAAGAAATAGTGTTATATTTCATATTGAAGATTCTGGTATAGGGATCGAGGAACATAACCTGCCTTTTGTATTCCAACCATTTTATCGTGTAAATGGACAAACAACCGAAGAAGGCACAGGTCTTGGATTAGCTATAGTAGCATCTTTGGTGCAACAATTGGGTGGCACATATGGAATAGAGAGTAATATTGGAGTCGGTACAAAAGTGTCGGTAACGATACCTATTTTCCAGTGTGAAGAAAGTAAAACTGAGTCCCAATGCGAAAGCGTTAGGAGTAATTGAGTTAATAACTGTATATAAAGAATATAGTAAGCTAATCGAGGACAATAAAAAGCAGGACCGAAAAACGATTAGGTTTTTGTCCTGCATTTTTATAAATTATTCTGATAAGTGTTCAAAAATGTTCATGATCAATGCTTCAAATTTACCTCGTTGCTGTTTTGATACACCTTTTATTTGATCACGATTAGCTAACAAATATGCTTCGAATTCATTGCTTCCTATCGGTAGTCTTGATGAAGTTTACAAATAACTGACAAATGTAGACAAAAGTATTATGGTTCAAATTTACTATTTTTTCAAGTTTCATTTGTAAGAAAAACTCGAAATATGTTGATGGAATATAGAATAATGACGTGTCAGACAAAATTCCTATCGTTATAAAAAAAGATTATTTATGTTTACGTATATTCGTATTCGGTTACTTACCTTGTATACAAAACAAGGAGGACAAGTAAATGAAAAAAACATCTTACATTTTAACAGGGGTATTTGCAGCATCGTTATTTTTAGTTGGTTGTAACACAGACACGGAAGTAGATAATCCAGCACCAGAGGATGTAGTAGTAGAAGATGAGAATGATGGTTTTGACATGGATGGTGACGATGGAGAGGTTTTTGAAGAAGAAGAGCCAGCAACAACAGCATTTGGTTTTACTCATTTTGATATGAAGGCAAGCTATGAAGGTATGGGAGAAAATTATGAAGTATATTATGAGCACAAAACAGACGAAGTTCATGCAGAAATCGATGATGCAAGAACTGGTATGAACCTAGAAGGTGACGAAGCTTATACAGAGCTAGAAGGAATCTTCCAATCGTTAGATATTAATAGCATGATGACAGAAGAAGAAATACTTAGAGCTGTAATTGATGGATTCAACTTAGATGAAAGCTATGAAAAACTAGAAGTAAAAATTACGTTTGAAGATGGAACAGAAGTTGACGTAGAACACGACCAAGATAACGAATAATAATTAAAGGCTGGGACAAAACCAGCGAACTAAATTGAGGAGGCCTGTAAGAACATTTTTTGTTCTTGCGGGCCTCTACTTATTAATGGAACAAAGAAATTATTTGATACGAAAGATAATCCTTGATGAACTCTCTAGAAAAGAACTTCATTAACCTGATGAAGTACAACTCCACCCAATATTTAATGGCCGATGAACTTCATAAACCTGATGAAGTACAACTACACCTAATATTTAACGCCCAATGAACTTCATAAGCACGATGAAGTACAACTACACCCAATATTTAACGCCCAATGAACTTCATAAGCCTGATGAAGTAAAACTCCACCCAATATTTAATGCCCAATGAACTTCATAAGCCCGATGAAGTACAACTGCAACCAATATTTAATGGCCGATGAACTTCATCGGCCTCTTTAAATGATTGGCTGTGTTAATGTTCGCTGTTGATTTCCGTGCAAGGCTTCGCTTTCCGCGGGCGGGCCGGGAGCCTCCTCGACGCAAGCGTCTGTGGGGTCTCCCATTCCCCGCTTCTCCCGCAGGAGTCTCAGCCTTGCACGGAAATCAACAGGTATTAGTATATAATTATCAATACTAAACTTTAACAAAGCTAAATGATTAAACATGCGCAGAAATCATTAGCTAGATAACCTTGATAAAATATTATTCCTTACAACGTATACACCTGCAGGAGAAGCGATGACATGCTCGGAAATCAACAGAGGTGTAATGTTTAATGAAACCTTTTTATCTATTATGCGTTCTTATAACTGTTTAATAGTAGATCTATTTTTACCTAAAATTGGCCATACCTCACATTATCCTTTAGAAGCTTTAATTTGTTATTATGTATATATAAGGAAAATTTAGAAAATAAGAAAGGGAAACAAGCGTTAGGTCTCGAATAGTAAGTAAGTTAGGATATTTTGTCAAAAATTAAAAGATAAAGATAGAACATAGGGGGACGAGAGGAATATGGAGAACATGCAACCACAAGTGCAAAGAATTATAGATAATATTGGAAAAGTAATGATAGGTAAGCAACATGTAGCAGAGTTAAGTGTTGTATCATTATTAGCAGGCGGACACGTTTTATTAGAAGACGTTCCAGGAGTAGGAAAAACAATGATGGTTCGAGCTCTAGCAAAATCAGTTGGAGCAGAATTTAAAAGAATTCAATTTACCCCAGACTTACTTCCTTCAGATGTTACCGGAAGCTCCGTTTACAATCCAAAAGAATTACGTTTTGAATTCCGTCCAGGACCAATTATGGGCAATATTATTTTAGCAGATGAAATTAATCGTACTTCTCCAAAAACACAAGCTGCGTTACTTGAAGGTATGGAAGAGGCAAGTGTTACGGTTGATGGCAACACTTTGCAACTCGATAGACCTTTCTTTGTTATGGCTACTCAAAATCCGATTGAATATGAAGGGACATATCCACTACCAGAAGCGCAATTAGACCGTTTCTTGTTTAAAATGAATATGGGATACCCAACACCACAAGAAGAGGTGGATATTTTAAATTCAACAGAAAAGCGCCAACCAATCCATGAATTAGAGTCGGTTGTGACTTTAGAAGAGCTACGAGAAATGCAGTTACAAGTAAAAGAAGTGCATGTAGACCAAACGGTAAAAGAATATATTGTAGATATGATGAATCGTACACGTACCCATCAAGCGGTTTATTTAGGAGCGAGTCCTCGTGGATCTGTTGCACTTATGAAAGCGGCGCAAAGCTATGCTTTTGTTAAAGGCAGAGATTATGTACTTCCAGATGATGTTCAATACTTAGCAAAATATGCTTTAACACATCGTATTATTTTAAAATCGGAAGCGAAGTTTGAAGGAATTACGGCAGAACAAGTTATAGATAAAGTAATAAATCGCACACCTGTTCCAGTACAAAGGTCGATGAGTAGATCATGATGAAATTCAAGAAACTAAAAAAGATCTCGAAGTTATCTACTTTTTTATTTCTTGTCGCCATTCTCTTTGTATTCGCAATGTTTCAAGGTGGTTTTGTTAGTTGGTTTTTATTTTTCAGCTTCCTGCCATTTGCTATCTACTCTTTTATGATATTGTTATACCCGTTAAGAGATATAAAAGTATCCAGAACATTAGACAAAGAGAAATATAGAGCAAGAGATAGATTAATTGGGACGATTACAATAAATCGCATTTTACCGTTTCCGGTCAGTTACTTATTAGTGGAAGAAATAATGCCCTCTGACTTAGTTTTTTGTCAACAATCTACACAAGCTAAAAAAATATTTTTCCCATGGTTCAAACGTTCTTTTACTTTCCAATATGCTCTAGAACGCATACCGCGTGGAGAGCATACGTTCACAACTGTTCGTGTAAAATGTGGTGATTTTTTTGGTCTTGTAGAAAAAGAAAGAATCATCCGTGTGAAAAATTCATTTCTAGTATATCCTCATTATGAAGAAATGGTTTATAAGCAAAACGAAAATAAATTTGACCAAGGTTCAACTTCCTCCAAGATGAAGTTAATTCGTGATACATCAATGACAGTTGGTGTTCGTGAATATCAACCTGGAGACAGATTTTCTTGGATTGATTGGAAAGCTACAGCACGAAGAAATGATATTATGACCAAAGAGTTCGAACAGCAACAAAGTCATGATGTGTTAATTATATTAGACCGCTCACAACAATCTTCCTTTGAAAGTGCGGTTAGTGTAACGGCGGCTTTGACGAAAGCTGTATTAAAGTATGGTTCACAAGTAGGTCTTGTATCCATTGGGAAAGATCGCTCCAATTTTAGTATGAGGAGCGGTGAAGAACATTTTGCAGAAATGTATTATCATTTAGCACGTGTGCAACCAAACAACCTGTCTAGCTTCGGCAATACAGTTGAAATGGAAATCGGAAAAGTCTCTCCGCATGTTACGTTTATATTTGTGACTGGGAAGTTAGAAAAGGATACCGTTCAAACGATCGAAAAATTAACTTATCGCAACATGAATTTGCAACTTTACCTCACGAAGGATGATGGTAAGAAAATTTCTAAAGAAGAACTAACGCTTATGGAGTCATTAAAAAGAAGGAACGTAGATGTGAGGACAATATCAAAAGGACATTACACGTCTATGTTTAGTGAGGTGAGTTAACTATGTCCAACTCGACTCATTCAGAAAGAACCATGTATTCATTATTAATGCACTTGTTCGGTTTCTTACTTTTGTTAGAATGGGTTAGGCCTCTAAATCAGATAACAGATACGGCAAATTTATATGTTTTCGTAGTGTTTGTTGGTGTGGCCTTTACAATTTCCTATCTACAATTAGTTCCAATCATAAAAGTCACGATACAAGCTGGTTTTTTACTTTACTTTTTGCATAGTCTATATTTCATGGAATCTTTTTTGAGCAAAGCATGGCTAGAAGCTTTTTGGAGTCACATGAAATATAACTTTAATATTATGCTGGTGAACGATTGGTCTGCGATGAGCAATCTGTTTAGAACGCTGCTATTGTTTATTTTGTTATGGCTAATTAGTTATTTACTAATCTATTGGATTTTACATCGTAAAAAAATGTTTCTGTTTGTCGTGATGACGATATCATATGTAGCAATACTAGATACTTTCACCATATATGATGGTAGTATGGCTATTGTTCGACTAATGTTTGTAGGTATGTTGATTGTTGGTTTTGTTTATATGGAGCGATTAAGAGAAAAAGAGGGTTTGTTCAAAGATAAGAAAATTTGGATTGCTTGGGGAACTCCTCTTGTCGTATTCGTTTTAGTATCCACTGCATTCGGTTACCTTTCTCCTAAAGCGGAGCCGGTATGGCCAGATCCAGTTCCATTTTTAACAAGTGTCGGTGAAGGGATAGGTAATGGCACTGGCGATGTGAAGAAAATTGGCTATGGAGAAGATGATAGTCGTCTTGGTGGGCCATTTATTGGCGATCCTACTGTCGTTTTTAAAGCAGAGGTAGAGCGTAGACATTATTGGAGAGTAGAATCAAAGGACATATACACCGGAAAAGGTTGGGATAATACGGACGATGCTATCAATCGTGTAGATGACGGTGATATATCTGCTTTTCCTTGGTTTGCGGACGAAGTATCAACAGATAATTTGACTGCAAAGTTGTCTATGGAGTTAAAATACCCTCATATTAACTATCCGATTGGTGTTACAAACGTGGAAGCACTCGATGAAGACGTAGAAGTTCGGTATGAATTTAATGAAGCTACACAAAAAATTGTAACGAGAAACAGTTCCAACAATAATGAGGTACTGTTAGATTCTTATATGGTGGAATATGAATATCCTACATTTTATATTGAACGTTTAAAAGCAGTGCAAAGTGGAACGGGTTCAGAAAGTGATGAGGATTTTTATAATAGATATACGCAATTGCCATCTTCTTTACCTAATCGTGTGAAAAATTTAGCAGAAGAAATTACAGGATCTTTTCAATCGAGATACGATCAAGTAGTAGCAGTGGAAAGATATTTTGCCCGTAATGACTTTGAATATGAAACAACGAACGTTGCTGTTCCAAGAGGTAATGAAGATTACGTGGATCAATTTTTATTTGAAACGCAAATGGGTTACTGTGATAACTTTTCAACCTCAATGGTTGTACTACTCAGATCCGTTGGAATACCAGCTCGATGGGTAAAAGGGTATTCTGAAGGAGAATTTGTTACACTAAATGCTGATGGAACAAGAGTATATGAAGTAGCCAACAATAATGCACACTCATGGGTAGAAGTGTATTTCCCTGAAGTAGGGTGGGTAACGTTTGAACCGACTAGCGGTTTTAACAACCCATACCGCTTTACGTATGAATCCATTTCAGGTGAAGGAGAAAACGGTAATGGAGAAGACCAAATTCCAGAACGAGCGGAAGAAAATGTAGATGGTCGTGATAGAAGTGAAAGTGAGTTACCAGAAGAAAAAGCTGATAGAAACAATACGACTGGAATTGACTTTGCGCTAGATATTACTGTTTCTTGGAAGGCTGTCGGTTTGATTGTTGGAGCGTTCGCTTTAACTTTCTTGTTGTTATGGACGACAAGGAAAAAATGGTCCCCGCATCTATACATTCTTCTATATAAGAATAGAAAAGATGATAAAGTGTTCTCGCTTGCCTATGCCAAATTATTAAAGCACATGCAAGCCAATGGATTTACGAGAGAACAAGGGCAAACTTTGCGCGAATACGCCAAACAAGTAGACCATTATTTTAAGTCTTCGGAAATGCAGACGTTGACTGATCGTTTTGAGCGTGTCATTTATAGAGGTAATTCTTCAAAAGAAGAATGGGAAAAATCCATTGAATTGTGGGAAAATTTAATTAAAAAGAGATCATCTTGACCGTAGTGTGACAGACTGATAGAATAAGAAACATTAAATGAACAACTTATATATATTGGCTTCATATATCCTCGATAATATGGTTCGAGAGTCTCTACCGGGTCGCCGTAAATGACCTGACTATGAAGGCAGTTTTTTTCTAGTAGACTAGGATTCTGCCTTCTTCATACTTATTTGGAGAATAGAATTTTAGTCTTTTTTGTTTATTCAAGACATGAAATTTCTACTATAGGAAAAAATAGTCTACAACACAATTCTGTATATGGGGTGTGAGAAGGATGGAAAATATTCAAGAAATGATCGTCGTTTTAGATTTTGGTAGTCAATATAATCAGTTAATTACTCGTCGTATTCGTGAGTTTGGTGTATATAGTGAGTTACACCCTCATACGATTACAGCAGAAGAAATAAAAGAAATGAACCCAAAAGGTATCATTTTTTCTGGCGGACCAAACAGTGTATACGGAGAAGATGCATTTAGCTGTGATGAGCGAATCTTTGACTTAGGTGTTCCGGTACTTGGAATATGCTATGGTATGCAATTAATGACAAAACACTTTGGTGGAAGAGTAGAGAAAGCGGCACACCGTGAGTATGGAAAAGCTACTGTTACCGTAACAAATCAATCAACAATTTATAACGAACTACCTGAGCAACAAGTGGTTTGGATGAGCCATGGTGACCTTGTAGTGGAAGCGCCAGAAGGTTTTGTAACGGACATTACTAGTAGTTCTTGTCCGATTGCTGGAATTAGTAATGAAGAACGTAACCTTTATGGAGTGCAATTCCACCCAGAAGTACGCCATTCTGTATACGGAAATGATTTGTTAAAGAACTTTGTTTTCGGAGTTTGTGCATGTACGGAAAGTTGGTCAATGGAAAACTTCATTGAGTTAGAAATGGACAAAATTCGCGACTTAGTTGGAGATAAAAAGGTTCTTTGTGCCCTAAGTGGAGGGGTAGATTCATCTGTGGTAGCAGTATTAATTCATAAGGCAATTGGTGACCAGTTAACATGTATTTTTGTTGACCACGGCCTATTGCGAAAAGGTGAAGCGGAACAAGTAATGAAAACATTCACAGAAGGCTTTAACATGAATGTGATCAAAGTAGATGCAAAAGAACGTTTCATGGCAAAATTAAAAGGTGTTTCTGACCCTGAGCAAAAACGTAAAATTATCGGCAACGAATTTATCTATGTATTTGATGATGAGTCTTCTAAGTTAGAAGGTATTGATTACTTAGCACAAGGTACACTTTACACGGATATTATTGAAAGTGGTACAGCTACGGCTCAAACGATTAAATCGCATCATAATGTAGGTGGACTTCCAGAAGATATGCAGTTCCAATTAATCGAACCATTAAACACGCTATTTAAAGATGAAGTTCGTGCGTTAGGAACTGAGCTTGGTATGCCAGACGAAGTGGTTTGGCGTCAACCTTTCCCAGGACCAGGATTAGGTATTCGTGTTTTAGGAGAAGTGACAGAAGAAAAGTTAGAGATCGTCCGTGAGTCAGATGCAATTTTACGTGATGAAATTAGAAAAGCTGGATTAGAGCGTGATGTTTGGCAATACTTCACAGTACTACCTGACATTCGTTCTGTAGGAGTAATGGGAGATCAGCGTACGTATGACTACACAATTGGTATTCGCGCGGTAACGTCTATTGATGGAATGACATCTGACTGGGCTAGAATTCCATGGGATGTACTAGAAGCTATTTCGACAAGAATTGTAAATGAAGTAAATCATATCAACCGAGTTGTTTACGATATTACAAGTAAACCACCAGCAACTATCGAGTGGGAATAAGTAATTTCTAGTTTAAATACGAATGAAAACGAACATTCTTTAAAGAATGTTCGTTTTTTAGTTGACTTTTCTTTTGGTGTGAAATAAAATGAGAGAGTAATAATTTAATAGTTCATATGTCGTATAATGTCGGGAATATGGCCCGAAAGTTTCTACCAGGCTACCTTAAATAGCTTGACTACGAGATATTGTAAAATATAGATGCCCTTTTTATTGTTTTGAATTGGGTTGAATCTCTGTTTTCTATGTCCTCGTATGTTAAGCGCTCTGGTTAGAAAGAGCGCTTTTTTTAATTTTATTTATATTCGAGGAGGATGCACCATATGAAGCGTTATTTTGAGTTTGAAAAGCACAGTACAAGTTACAGAAAGGAATCTATTGCTGGTTTGACAACATTCTTAGCAATGGCATACATCTTAATTGTTAATCCATTTATGTTATCACTAGGATCTGTTCCTGATCTTCCAGATTCCATGAGAATGGATCAAGGTGCGGTATTTACAGCTACTGCATTAGCAGCAGCAATCGGATGTTTAATTATGGGTCTTTATGCTAAATACCCAATTGCACTAGCACCAGGAATGGGGTTAAACGCATTCTTTGCTTATACGGTAGTGTTAGTAATGGGTATTCCTTGGCAAACGGCATTAGCGGGTGTATTCGTATCCGGTATTATTTTTATCTTTTTAACATTATTCGGTGTTCGTGAAAAAATTATAAATGCCATCCCTGAACAATTGAAATATGCAGTTGGAGCGGGTATTGGATTATTTATTACATTTATCGGTTTCCAAAACTCAGGTATTATTGTTTCACAAGATGCAACCCTAGTTCAACTAGGTGACTTAACGAATGGTAATACGCTACTTGCAATCTTTGGATTAGTAGTAACAGTCATTTTAATGGTAAGAGGCTTTAAAGGCGGTATTTTCTTCGGAATGGTAATTACAGCTATTGCTGGTATGGTAGTTGGATTAATTCAAGCTCCTACAACAGTAAGTGATGTTGTGGGGCCTGTACCAAGCTTAGGTCCAACTTTCGGAGCAGCAATTACTCATTTAGGTGATGTTTTTACGATTCAAATGCTAGTTGTTATTTTAACTTTCTTATTCGTTGATTTCTTTGATACTGCAGGTACACTTGTATCTGTTGCAAACCAAGCAGGTTTCATGAAAGATGGCAAGTTGCCTCGTGCTAACAAAGCGCTATTTGCTGATTCAGCTGCAACAGTTGCCGGTTCTGTATTAGGTACATCTACGACAACATCTTACATTGAATCATCTGCAGGTGTAGCGGCGGGAGGGAGAACTGGCTTTACATCCGTTGTAACAGCTGGACTATTCTTGCTAGCATTATTTTTCTCTCCTTTATTATCTGTAATTACTGCACCAGTTACGGCTCCAGCGTTAATTATCGTTGGTGTGCTAATGGTATCTTCTTTAGGGAAGATTGCTTGGGATCGTTTCGAAATCGCTGTTCCAGCATTTTTAACTGTTATTGCAATGCCTTTAACGTACAGCATCGCAACTGGTATTGCGGTAGGATTTATCTTCTACCCAATTACAATGATCTTAAAAGGTAGAGGGAAAGAGATTCACCCAATCATGTATGGTTTGTTCTTTATCTTTATCCTGTACTTCATCTTCTTAGTAGAATAGAAAATTTACTCTTGAACACATGCACCTGATTCTAGGTGCATGTGTTTTTTTGTATGTTCTGTGCTTTGGCTGATGGTGAAAAAGTATTGAAACACAAAGTATGAAGATTGAAATAGAAATGTATAAAGTTGAAACACAAGTTGGATAATTGAAACACAAGTCGAGTTGAATTATGTTTCCAGTGGCAATTGTTACACAACCTAATCAAGTTGAAATATAAATATCTAAAATTGAAACACAAATAACCGGAAGATCGAAAAATGGTCAAAAACATCTTCCTAGTCATATGATTAGGTAATGTTGTGATGAATACTTGTCTTTGTGTGACTAATTGAATCTCTGGAAAGTGTAGATATTATATAGAAGAAACTAGTTAGTTTAGTTAATTGCTATAAAATTCCAATATGTGATAGTTGAGACGCGCTTGGATCAGATTCGGGGGTTTTATAAGATGTGACAAAAGCATCCGACACTATAAATAATATTATTCTAGAAAAACAGTTGACGTACTATTGTAATACGTGGTATATTAATTCTTGTCCTCACGAGACTAACAAGCTCGGTTGACAAGAAAGAAATTCAAAAACATGTTGACATGTATTGTTGAAACGTGTTATATTAGAAAAGTCGCTTCTGGGCGACAAGATAATAAAGAAGCTCTTTGAAAACTAAACAAAACAACAGCGTGTAAGTTAATCTTTAAGATTAACAACAAACAATTAATTGACATTAGTCAGCAACAAAATGAGCATAAGCTCAAACACTCTTCGGAGAGTTTGATCCTGGCTCAGGACGAACGCTGGCGGCGTGCCTAATACATGCAAGTCGAGCGAATCTGATAAAAGCTTGCTTTTGTCAGGTTAGCGGCGGACGGGTGAGTAACACGTGGGCAACCTGCCTGTAAGACTGGGATAACTTCGGGAAACCGGAGCTAATACCGGATAATATAAAGAACCTCCTGGTTCTTTATTGAAAGATGGTTTCGGCTATCACTTACAGATGGGCCCGCGGCGCATTAGCTAGTTGGTGAGGTAACGGCTCACCAAGGCAACGATGCGTAGCCGACCTGAGAGGGTGATCGGCCACACTGGGACTGAGACACGGCCCAGACTCCTACGGGAGGCAGCAGTAGGGAATCTTCCACAATGGACGAAAGTCTGATGGAGCAACGCCGCGTGAGCGATGAAGGCCTTCGGGTCGTAAAGCTCTGTTGTTAGGGAAGAACAAGTACCGGAGTAACTGCCGGTACCTTGACGGTACCTAACCAGAAAGCCACGGCTAACTACGTGCCAGCAGCCGCGGTAATACGTAGGTGGCAAGCGTTGTCCGGAATTATTGGGCGTAAAGCGCGCGCAGGCGGTTTCTTAAGTCTGATGTGAAAGCCCACGGCTCAACCGTGGAGGGTCATTGGAAACTGGGAAACTTGAGTGCAGAAGAGGAAAGTGGAATTCCACGTGTAGCGGTGAAATGCGTAGAGATGTGGAGGAACACCAGTGGCGAAGGCGACTTTCTGGTCTGTAACTGACGCTGAGGCGCGAAAGCGTGGGGAGCAAACAGGATTAGATACCCTGGTAGTCCACGCCGTAAACGATGAGTGCTAAGTGTTAGGGGGTTTCCGCCCCTTAGTGCTGCAGCTAACGCATTAAGCACTCCGCCTGGGGAGTACGGTCGCAAGACTGAAACTCAAAGGAATTGACGGGGGCCCGCACAAGCGGTGGAGCATGTGGTTTAATTCGAAGCAACGCGAAGAACCTTACCAGGTCTTGACATCCTTTTGCCTTCCCTAGAGATAGGGCGTTCCCCTTCGGGGGACAAAAGTGACAGGTGGTGCATGGTTGTCGTCAGCTCGTGTCGTGAGATGTTGGGTTAAGTCCCGCAACGAGCGCAACCCTTGATCTTAGTTGCCAGCATTAAGTTGGGCACTCTAAGATGACTGCCGGTGACAAACCGGAGGAAGGTGGGGATGACGTCAAATCATCATGCCCCTTATGACCTGGGCTACACACGTGCTACAATGGACGGTACAAAGGGCAGCAAAACCGCGAGGTCGAGCCAATCCCATAAAACCGTTCTCAGTTCGGATTGTAGGCTGCAACTCGCCTACATGAAGCTGGAATCGCTAGTAATCGCGGATCAGCATGCCGCGGTGAATACGTTCCCGGGCCTTGTACACACCGCCCGTCACACCACGAGAGTTTGTAACACCCGAAGTCGGTGGGGTAACCTGGGCACAACTTAGCCTCTTATAATTATGATAGGAAGTTAAGTTGTGCCTAGGAGCCAGCCGCCTAAGGTGGGACAGATGATTGGGGTGAAGTCGTAACAAGGTAGCCGTATCGGAAGGTGCGGCTGGATCACCTCCTTTCTAAGGAATAATACGCTTGTTGTTTTGTTTAGTTTTGAGAGAGCATTCCTCTTTCAAACTTTAGATAGTATAAAAGCTATCGAACCATGTTCTTTGAAAACTAGATAACATAAGTAATGTCAAGATACATCAAAAGTATCGTTCATCTTAGTAAATTTTCTTTTTAAAGATATCTATTCGCGATATCGAGGTTAAGTTATTAAGGGCGCACGGTGGATGCCTTGGCACTAGGAGCCGATGAAGGACGGGACTAACACCGATATGCTTTGGGGAGCTGTAAGTGAGCTTTGATCCAGAGATTTCCGAATGGGGAAACCCACTACTCGTAATGGAGTAGTATCTTTACCTGAATACATAGGGTAATGAAGGCAGACCCGGGGAACTGAAACATCTAAGTACCCGGAGGAAGAGAAAGCAAACGCGATTTCCTGAGTAGCGGCGAGCGAAACGGAATTAGCCCAAACCAAGAGGCTTGCCTCTTGGGGTTGTAGGACACTCAACATGGAGTTACAAAGGAACGGGGTAAATGAAGCGACCTGGAAAGGTCAGCCGTAGAAGGTAAAAGCCCTGTAGTTGAAACTTCGTTCCCTCCTGAGTGGATCCTGAGTACGGCGGGACACGAGAAATCCCGTCGGAAGCAGGGAGGACCATCTCCCAAGGCTAAATACTCCCTAGTGACCGATAGTGAACCAGTACCGTGAGGGAAAGGTGAAAAGCACCCCGGAAGGGGAGTGAAAAGATCCTGAAACCGTGTGCCTACAAGTAGTTAGAGCCCTATGTTTTTTCTTCGGAAAAAACCCGGGTGATAGCGTGCCTTTTGTAGAATGAACCGGCGAGTTACGATCCCGTGCAAGGTTAAGTCGATGAGACGGAGCCGTAGCGAAAGCGAGTCTGAATAGGGCGAATGAGTACGTGGTCGTAGACCCGAAACCAGGTGATCTACCCATGTCCAGGGTGAAGTTCAGGTAACACTGAATGGAGGCCCGAACCCACGCACGTTGAAAAGTGCGGGGATGAGGTGTGGGTAGGGGTGAAATGCCAATCGAACCTGGAGATAGCTGGTTCTCTCCGAAATAGCTTTAGGGCTAGCCTCATGTGTTAGAGTCTTGGAGGTAGAGCACTGATTGGACTAGGGGCCCTCATCGGGTTACCGAATTCAGTCAAACTCCGAATGCCAAAGACTTATCCATGGGAGTCAGACTGCGAGTGATAAGATCCGTAGTCAAGAGGGAAACAGCCCAGACCGCCAGCTAAGGTCCCAAAGTATACGTTAAGTGGAAAAGGATGTGGAGTTGCTTAGACAACCAGGATGTTGGCTTAGAAGCAGCCACCATTTAAAGAGTGCGTAATAGCTCACTGGTCGAGTGACTCTGCGCCGAAAATGTACCGGGGCTAAACGTATCACCGAAGCTGCGGACTGTTCTTACGAACAGTGGTAGGAGAGCGTTCTAAGGGCGTTGAAGCTAGACCGTAAGGACTGGTGGAGCGCTTAGAAGTGAGAATGCCGGTATGAGTAGCGAAAGATGGGTGAGAATCCCATCCACCGAATGCCTAAGGTTTCCTGAGGAAGGCTCGTCCGCTCAGGGTTAGTCAGGACCTAAGCCGAGGCCGAAAGGCGTAGGCGATGGATAACAGGTTGATATTCCTGTACCACCTTCACTCCGTTTGAGCAATGGGGGGACGCAGGAGGATAGGGTAAGCGCGCTGTTGGATATGCGCGTCCAAGCAGTAAGGCTGAGAAGTAGGCAAATCCGCTTCTCATAAAGGCTGAGCTGTGATGGCGAGGGAAATTTAGTACCGAAGTTCCTGATTTCACACTGCCAAGAAAAGCCTCTAGCGAGGAGAATGGTGCCTGTACCGCAAACCGACACAGGTAGGCGAGGAGAGAATCCTAAGGTGAGCGAGAGAACTCTGGTTAAGGAACTCGGCAAAATGACCCCGTAACTTCGGGAGAAGGGGTGCTCTGTTAGGGTGTTAAAGCCCGAGAGAGCCGCAGTGAATAGGCCCAGGCGACTGTTTAGCAAAAACACAGGTCTCTGCGAAGCCGCAAGGCGAAGTATAGGGGCTGACGCCTGCCCGGTGCTGGAAGGTTAAGGGGAGAGGTTAGCGCAAGCGAAGCTTTGAACCGAAGCCCCAGTAAACGGCGGCCGTAACTATAACGGTCCTAAGGTAGCGAAATTCCTTGTCGGGTAAGTTCCGACCCGCACGAAAGGCGTAACGATCTGGGCACTGTCTCAACCAGAGACTCGGTGAAATTATAGTACCTGTGAAGATGCAGGTTACCCGCGACAGGACGGAAAGACCCCGTGGAGCTTTACTGTAGCCTGATATTGAATTTTGGTACAGCTTGTACAGGATAGGTAGGAGCCTGAGAAGCCGGAGCGCTAGCTTCGGTGGAGGCGTCGGTGGGATACTACCCTGGCTGTATTGAAATTCTAACCCGCACCCCTAATCGGGGTGGGAGACAGTGTCAGGTGGGCAGTTTGACTGGGGCGGTCGCCTCCTAAAGAGTAACGGAGGCGCCCAAAGGTTCCCTCAGAATGGTTGGAAATCATTCGTAGAGTGTAAAGGCACAAGGGAGCTTGACTGCGAGACCTACAAGTCGAGCAGGGACGAAAGTCGGGCTTAGTGATCCGGTGGTTCCGCATGGAAGGGCCATCGCTCAACGGATAAAAGCTACCCCGGGGATAACAGGCTTATCTCCCCCAAGAGTCCACATCGACGGGGAGGTTTGGCACCTCGATGTCGGCTCATCGCATCCTGGGGCTGTAGTCGGTCCCAAGGGTTGGGCTGTTCGCCCATTAAAGCGGTACGCGAGCTGGGTTCAGAACGTCGTGAGACAGTTCGGTCCCTATCCGTCGTGGGCGCAGGAAATTTGAGAGGAGCTGTCCTTAGTACGAGAGGACCGGGATGGACGCACCGCTGGTGTACCAGTTGTCTTGCCAAAGGCATAGCTGGGTAGCTACGTGCGGACGGGATAAGTGCTGAAAGCATCTAAGCATGAAGCCCCCCTCAAGATGAGATTTCCTTTAGCGCAAGCTAGTAAGATCCCTGAAAGATGATCAGGTAGATAGGTTCGAGGTGGAAGCGTGGCGACACGTGTAGCTGACGAATACTAATAGATCGAGGACTTAACCAAATTAGAACGATACAATCACTTTCTTGACAGGAAAACATGTTATCTAGTTTTGAAGGAACATCCTTCAAAATTTCATATGTCTGGTAATGATGGCGAAGAGGCCACACCCGTTCCCATACCGAACACGGAAGTTAAGCTCTTCAGCGCCGATGGTAGTTGGGGGCTGTCCCCCTGTGAGAGTAGGACGTTGCCAGGCAGGGAATAGATTTAACATCTATTCCTTTTTTAATCTAGTTATTACCAAATATTACAGGTTGAACCGTAAGGTGATATGAGGTATGATACTAATCCATCAACTAATTAATTTTTTTGATTAAGTTGATAAAAATAAAATAAAAAAGTTGTTGACTTCGAAAGTTGAAGTTGATATACTAATAAAGTTGCTTTAGAGCAATGAATGATCTTTGAAAACTAAACAAAACAACAGCGTGTAAGTTAATCTTTAAGATTAACAACAAACAATTAATTGACATTAGTCAGCAACAAAATGAGCATAAGCTCAAACACTCTTCGGAGAGTTTGATCCTGGCTCAGGACGAACGCTGGCGGCGTGCCTAATACATGCAAGTCGAGCGAATCTGATAAAAGCTTGCTTTTGTCAGATTAGCGGCGGACGGGTGAGTAACACGTGGGCAACCTGCCTGTAAGACTGGGATAACTTCGGGAAACCGGAGCTAATACCGGATAATATAAAGAACCTCCTGGTTCTTTATTGAAAGATGGTTTCGGCTATCACTTACAGATGGGCCCGCGGCGCATTAGCTAGTTGGTGAGGTAACGGCTCACCAAGGCAACGATGCGTAGCCGACCTGAGAGGGTGATCGGCCACACTGGGACTGAGACACGGCCCAGACTCCTACGGGAGGCAGCAGTAGGGAATCTTCCACAATGGACGAAAGTCTGATGGAGCAACGCCGCGTGAGCGATGAAGGCCTTCGGGTCGTAAAGCTCTGTTGTTAGGGAAGAACAAGTACCGGAGTAACTGCCGGTACCTTGACGGTACCTAACCAGAAAGCCACGGCTAACTACGTGCCAGCAGCCGCGGTAATACGTAGGTGGCAAGCGTTGTCCGGAATTATTGGGCGTAAAGCGCGCGCAGGCGGTTTCTTAAGTCTGATGTGAAAGCCCACGGCTCAACCGTGGAGGGTCATTGGAAACTGGGAAACTTGAGTGCAGAAGAGGAAAGTGGAATTCCACGTGTAGCGGTGAAATGCGTAGAGATGTGGAGGAACACCAGTGGCGAAGGCGACTTTCTGGTCTGTAACTGACGCTGAGGCGCGAAAGCGTGGGGAGCAAACAGGATTAGATACCCTGGTAGTCCACGCCGTAAACGATGAGTGCTAAGTGTTAGGGGGTTTCCGCCCCTTAGTGCTGCAGCTAACGCATTAAGCACTCCGCCTGGGGAGTACGGTCGCAAGACTGAAACTCAAAGGAATTGACGGGGGCCCGCACAAGCGGTGGAGCATGTGGTTTAATTCGAAGCAACGCGAAGAACCTTACCAGGTCTTGACATCCTTTTGCCTTCCCTAGAGATAGGGCGTTCCCCTTCGGGGGACAAAAGTGACAGGTGGTGCATGGTTGTCGTCAGCTCGTGTCGTGAGATGTTGGGTTAAGTCCCGCAACGAGCGCAACCCTTGATCTTAGTTGCCAGCATTAAGTTGGGCACTCTAAGATGACTGCCGGTGACAAACCGGAGGAAGGTGGGGATGACGTCAAATCATCATGCCCCTTATGACCTGGGCTACACACGTGCTACAATGGACGGTACAAAGGGCAGCAAAACCGCGAGGTCGAGCCAATCCCATAAAACCGTTCTCAGTTCGGATTGTAGGCTGCAACTCGCCTACATGAAGCTGGAATCGCTAGTAATCGCGGATCAGCATGCCGCGGTGAATACGTTCCCGGGCCTTGTACACACCGCCCGTCACACCACGAGAGTTTGTAACACCCGAAGTCGGTGGGGTAACCTGGGCACAACTTAGCCTCTTATAATTATGATAGGAAGTTAAGTTGTGCCTAGGAGCCAGCCGCCTAAGGTGGGACAGATGATTGGGGTGAAGTCGTAACAAGGTAGCCGTATCGGAAGGTGCGGCTGGATCACCTCCTTTCTAAGGAATAATACGCTTGTTGTTTTGTTTAGTTTTGAGAGAGCATTCCTCTTTCAAACTTTAGATAGTATAAAAGCTATCGAACCATGTTCTTTGAAAACTAGATAACATAAGTAATGTCAAGATACATCAAAAGTATCGTTCATCTTAGTAAATTTTCTTTATTAGATATCTATTCGCGATATCGAGGTTAAGTTATTAAGGGCGCACGGTGGATGCCTTGGCACTAGGAGCCGATGAAGGACGGGACTAACACCGATATGCTTTGGGGAGCTGTAAGTGAGCTTTGATCCAGAGATTTCCGAATGGGGAAACCCACTACTCGTAATGGAGTAGTATCTTTACCTGAATACATAGGGTAATGAAGGCAGACCCGGGGAACTGAAACATCTAAGTACCCGGAGGAAGAGAAAGCAAACGCGATTTCCTGAGTAGCGGCGAGCGAAACGGAATTAGCCCAAACCAAGAGGCTTGCCTCTTGGGGTTGTAGGACACTCAACATGGAGTTACAAAGGAACGGGGTAAATGAAGCGACCTGGAAAGGTCAGCCGTAGAAGGTAAAAGCCCTGTAGTTGAAACTTCGTTCCCTCCTGAGTGGATCCTGAGTACGGCGGGACACGAGAAATCCCGTCGGAAGCAGGGAGGACCATCTCCCAAGGCTAAATACTCCCTAGTGACCGATAGTGAACCAGTACCGTGAGGGAAAGGTGAAAAGCACCCCGGAAGGGGAGTGAAAAGATCCTGAAACCGTGTGCCTACAAGTAGTTAGAGCCCTATGTTTTTTCTTCGGAAAAAACCCGGGTGATAGCGTGCCTTTTGTAGAATGAACCGGCGAGTTACGATCCCGTGCAAGGTTAAGTCGATGAGACGGAGCCGTAGCGAAAGCGAGTCTGAATAGGGCGAATGAGTACGTGGTCGTAGACCCGAAACCAGGTGATCTACCCATGTCCAGGGTGAAGTTCAGGTAACACTGAATGGAGGCCCGAACCCACGCACGTTGAAAAGTGCGGGGATGAGGTGTGGGTAGGGGTGAAATGCCAATCGAACCTGGAGATAGCTGGTTCTCTCCGAAATAGCTTTAGGGCTAGCCTCATGTGTTAGAGTCTTGGAGGTAGAGCACTGATTGGACTAGGGGCCCTCATCGGGTTACCGAATTCAGTCAAACTCCGAATGCCAAAGACTTATCCATGGGAGTCAGACTGCGAGTGATAAGATCCGTAGTCAAGAGGGAAACAGCCCAGACCGCCAGCTAAGGTCCCAAAGTATACGTTAAGTGGAAAAGGATGTGGAGTTGCTTAGACAACCAGGATGTTGGCTTAGAAGCAGCCACCATTTAAAGAGTGCGTAATAGCTCACTGGTCGAGTGACTCTGCGCCGAAAATGTACCGGGGCTAAACGTATCACCGAAGCTGCGGACTGTTCTTACGAACAGTGGTAGGAGAGCGTTCTAAGGGCGTTGAAGCTAGACCGTAAGGACTGGTGGAGCGCTTAGAAGTGAGAATGCCGGTATGAGTAGCGAAAGATGGGTGAGAATCCCATCCACCGAATGCCTAAGGTTTCCTGAGGAAGGCTCGTCCGCTCAGGGTTAGTCAGGACCTAAGCCGAGGCCGAAAGGCGTAGGCGATGGATAACAGGTTGATATTCCTGTACCACCTTCACTCCGTTTGAGCAATGGGGGGACGCAGGAGGATAGGGTAAGCGCGCTGTTGGATATGCGCGTCCAAGCAGTAAGGCTGAGAAGTAGGCAAATCCGCTTCTCATAAAGGCTGAGCTGTGATGGCGAGGGAAATTTAGTACCGAAGTTCCTGATTTCACACTGCCAAGAAAAGCCTCTAGCGAGGAGAATGGTGCCTGTACCGCAAACCGACACAGGTAGGCGAGGAGAGAATCCTAAGGTGAGCGAGAGAACTCTGGTTAAGGAACTCGGCAAAATGACCCCGTAACTTCGGGAGAAGGGGTGCTCTGTTAGGGTGTTAAAGCCCGAGAGAGCCGCAGTGAATAGGCCCAGGCGACTGTTTAGCAAAAACACAGGTCTCTGCGAAGCCGCAAGGCGAAGTATAGGGGCTGACGCCTGCCCGGTGCTGGAAGGTTAAGGGGAGAGGTTAGCGCAAGCGAAGCTTTGAACCGAAGCCCCAGTAAACGGCGGCCGTAACTATAACGGTCCTAAGGTAGCGAAATTCCTTGTCGGGTAAGTTCCGACCCGCACGAAAGGCGTAACGATCTGGGCACTGTCTCAACCAGAGACTCGGTGAAATTATAGTACCTGTGAAGATGCAGGTTACCCGCGACAGGACGGAAAGACCCCGTGGAGCTTTACTGTAGCCTGATATTGAATTTTGGTACAGCTTGTACAGGATAGGTAGGAGCCTGAGAAGCCGGAGCGCTAGCTTCGGTGGAGGCGTCGGTGGGATACTACCCTGGCTGTATTGAAATTCTAACCCGCACCCCTAATCGGGGTGGGAGACAGTGTCAGGTGGGCAGTTTGACTGGGGCGGTCGCCTCCTAAAGAGTAACGGAGGCGCCCAAAGGTTCCCTCAGAATGGTTGGAAATCATTCGTAGAGTGTAAAGGCACAAGGGAGCTTGACTGCGAGACCTACAAGTCGAGCAGGGACGAAAGTCGGGCTTAGTGATCCGGTGGTTCCGCATGGAAGGGCCATCGCTCAACGGATAAAAGCTACCCCGGGGATAACAGGCTTATCTCCCCCAAGAGTCCACATCGACGGGGAGGTTTGGCACCTCGATGTCGGCTCATCGCATCCTGGGGCTGTAGTCGGTCCCAAGGGTTGGGCTGTTCGCCCATTAAAGCGGTACGCGAGCTGGGTTCAGAACGTCGTGAGACAGTTCGGTCCCTATCCGTCGTGGGCGCAGGAAATTTGAGAGGAGCTGTCCTTAGTACGAGAGGACCGGGATGGACGCACCGCTGGTGTACCAGTTGTCTTGCCAAAGGCATAGCTGGGTAGCTACGTGCGGACGGGATAAGTGCTGAAAGCATCTAAGCATGAAGCCCCCCTCAAGATGAGATTTCCTTTAGCGCAAGCTAGTAAGATCCCTGAAAGATGATCAGGTAGATAGGTTCGAGGTGGAAGCGTGGCGACACGTGTAGCTGACGAATACTAATAGATCGAGGACTTAACCAAATTAGAACGATACAATCACTTTCTTGACATGAAAATATGTTATCTAGTTTTGAAGGAACATCCTTCAAAATTTCATATGTCTGGTAATGATGGCGAAGAGGCCACACCCGTTCCCATACCGAACACGGAAGTTAAGCTCTTCAGCGCCGATGGTAGTTGGGGGCTGTCCCCCTGTGAGAGTAGGACGTTGCCAGGCAAAGATAAAAAAGTTCAGTGTGACGACGCTGGGCTTTTTTTTGTTCGTATAATGTAGTAATAAATAATAGTCGAGTAAATTTTTGAATGGTATAATAGAGAATGAAATCTATTGATATAGGAGGCCAGTCAAATGGAAAAATTGTTAAAAGAAATTCTAGCTGAATTAACAAGTTTGAAAACTGACATCAGTGGCCTAAAGCTAGGACAAGAAAAATTAGAACAAGGGCAAAGTAGATTAGAACATGGCCAAAGCAGATTAGAAAATGATATTAATGAATTAAAACTAGGACAACAAAGGTTAGAAGTAGGTCAATTAAAGCTTCAAAAAAATCTAGTCGATAGTCTTGGTGAATATACAGAAAAGATTGTAGAGCATGTTGATGATCGCACAGAAGTATTAAATAGAAGAGTATATAAATTAGAAGCTGAAGTAGAAAGACTAAGTAGACAGTAATAGGGGGGAGACCTCTGTACTGTCTTTTTTATATTAGGCTCTGTTAGTGCTTACTATTGATTTTAATTACTTAAGAGCTGTTGATATCCGTGCGAGAGAAACTAGAAATTAACGCGGAAAGCGAAGTCTTGCACGGAAATCAACAGCGACCTTTAAAAAAGTCCTTTATTAGCATAATAAGAAAACATTATTTAACTCATAAATCTTGTGTTAAACGAATCATATCTCTACACTGAATCCCATTTTCATATATTTCTTCTGGGTAGTGTTCGGTGAAAAAGTCTTTATGGACACAAGTAATTCTAAACCCACATTTTTGATATAGTGCCAGTTGGCTAATACTTGAATTACCTGTACCAACTTCTATTGTTTTATATCCATTTATTTTAGCAGTTTCTATAGCATTGATTACTAATCTTTTACCTAATCCGCAACCTTGTAATTCCTCTTTAACAGCTATGTTAGCTAATTCAACAGTTTCGGGACTAGTGGCTACTAGAACATAAACACCAACAACCTCTTCATTACTTTCACAAACATAGCATTCTCCTCTTTTTAAGTACTCCTCAACCATAGATGTAGATGGATCTGCTAACAGTAGTAATTCCATAGGTGCTATTTCTTCTCGGAATAATCTTCGTATTTTCATTTGCCGCTCCTTTTGCCTAAAACGAGTAATTTACTTACTTATAACTTAAAAGTTTCTTTTATAATGGTAGCAACTTTATCTGCACTAAAGTTCGTATTATTAATTCTAATATAATTTTCTCTTTTAATTTCTCCATATAAAGAGTTAAGTCTATATTGTGCCATTGTATTAATTAATTGTTCTTCGGACCATGCGATATCTCGCTTAGTTGGCTTATGCTCAAGACGGTGTGGACTTTTATTACGCTTTATCCTTTCTTCCGTATCAGCCTCTAGCTCAACAAAGAAGACGGAGCCTCCATGTGATTCAAAAATTGCACAAACGCTTTCTATATACTCCCAATCTGATCGTTGATCAAATGCCCAAACATAAGTAAAGATTAACCCTTCTAGATCACTTGTTGCCACAGCTTCAAACATCTCTTTTCTAAACAAGCTTACTAATCTTTTTCCTTCCTCTGTTCCATAATTAAAAATAGGGTTAACTAACTCGATTGTCATATGGTTATGAAAAAGCTTTAAGTCTGTTATCTTTTGTAACTCCTGCCCCACTGTCATTTTACCAACGGCTTGAGGCCCGAAGATAAGTACGAAATTCATATGGGTAGTCCCCCTTTGTCAGTTTTGTACGTGAATCTAATAAGGAAAATAATATCACATTATGATGATATACTTGCTAATTTTTTCGAGTTTTGAAGGAAAAATACATATATTAGTAGAATAAGACCGTTTAGAATAGGGAGGTTGTTTGTGTGTCAATTATTAAATCAAACTGGAAATTATCTATATTCTTCTTGTCACTCATCATATTTTTGATTACATACTTTATTGATGATTTTAGATGGAAACAAGTCATTAAACATAATGAGGAAGTTACGATCACGTTAACTACAAAGGAAGAAGGGAACTTATACAAAGTTCTAATTGAATTGAACAAACCATTAAAATCAAAGATTAACACGTTAAAAGTTGAGTTTACGGACATGGAGTTAATAGAATCGGATTATACCTTACAAGGGCTGACCTTTGAACTGGAAGAATCTAAGTCTAGTTATAAGGAGAAAATATTTGTCATTCAAGATAAGAATAGGCTAAAGTATGAGTTAAAGTTTCAAAAAGATGAATTCAGTAGGGGTTATAGACCATTAGTCTTAATTACATCTAGTAAAAAAATGTTTGATAAAAAATCTGATACCTTAATTACTAGGTATGCTAATTAATTTAATTCACTAAACTCCATATTTTCAAATGCAAGCTTAACTAAACTTTCGGTGACTTTATAATTTTCCATTTGCTCTTGTCTGATTGTAATTTTCATTTAATCATACCTACTTCTCAATAGATTTTATACGTTTAATTTCTCTTTTTACTAATAATACAACTGTCTGAAAAAAAAGATATGATGTACCAGCAATTAAATTAGTGTATGCTTAGGTTACTAATTTACAATAAGGGGGAAAAAGAATGAGCGATGAAATCACAAAAGCCCATAAGTTTAGTAGTAATCATCGAGAAGAATTAGATACAGCTGACGTTTGTGGCTGTTTTTTTTGTATGGAAGTGTTTAATCCGAATATGATTACAGAGTGGATTGATAATGGTAAAACAGCATTGTGTCCGAAATGTGGAATTGATTCGATTATTGGGGAAAGTTCTGGTTATCCAATAACGAAGGAGTTTTTAAAAGGAATGAATGGATATTGGTTTTAAATCAAAAAGACACTTAGATTAAGTATCTTCGTGTCTTTTTTCTATTACTAATTAAAATCTCTCTAACCTTTTGAAATTAAATATAGCAAGTGCAACAAAACTAGCAGAGAGAATAATCGTAGCGGAAGTAGCGATGAAAAATGTTTCCAAAACTTCCTGATGTAGTAGTATGTTTGTCGCCTGATTACGTAGAGTAGCTGGACTCCACTCCATAAACTTAGTTAGTAGACTAGTTAATAATGATAAAGCTGCAAGAATAGATATACTCGCCCCAGCAATGCCACCGTTATTCGGTAAAACAGTTCCAAGTAATATCGTCAACGAGACGATGAACACGATCCATAAACTATACATGAGGAAACTAGAGAAAAAAGCAGACATTGATACTTGATTAAATAGTAAGTTCGTATAATACCAAGTAAGACCGTAACTTAAAAATAAGGATACGAGGGTTAATATGAGTTGTCCTATCCATTTACTTAAAATATATTGAGCAGGAGAAACTGGTCTAACCATAACTAGTGTCAATGAACCGTTTTGTCGTTCATTAGAAATAACACCCATTGTCGCTAATACAAATAAAAGTGTGCCAATCGTGCCATATTGGCCAAGCGTTCCAGCTAACACTTCCTCGCCAGTTGGAATTGGCAACTCAATTTTTGCCCCTTCCGGTAAGTTACCAGCCATTTCAATAATTTGCGGCATGTAATAACTACTAATCGGCTGGGTAATTCCTATGATAACGAAGACGATGGGTAGCCATATCCATTTCCCATTTTTCACACTTTCAACCATTTCTTTTCTTAATAAAACTAGCATATTTTTCATGACTCCATCACCCTCATATATGCGTCTTCTAATGAATCTTGTAACTTTTCAAAATGGTTTACAGTATAGCCATTCGATAATAAATAGTGAAGCATTTCATTCGTATTCGCTTTATCATCTTGAAGGTAGACAATTGCTTCTAACTCATTTGTAAAATCAACTTGCCTTACAAAACCTAATGAATCTAATCCCGATATTGTTTTATCTGTTCTAATTTTCACAGCAGAAGTAGCAAATGTCTCCTTTAGAGCAGGAAGGGTGCCATCCCACTTTATTTCCCCATCCTTTAGCATAATCACTTCATCACATACTTGCTCTGCGTCATGCAACACATGAGTGGAAAAAAGGATTGTCATCTCACTCTTTAAAGCGTGAATAATTTGCAGTACATCTCTTCTTCCAGCAGGATCTAGAGCGGAAACTGGCTCATCTAATATAAGCAATTCAGGTTTGTGAAGCAGTGCTTGAGCTAACCCTAAACGCTGCCTCATCCCTCCGGAAAATCCGCCAATCTTTTTATTATGAACTTCTAGTAAACTGACAAAAGTAAGCGATTCTTCGATTCTATCTTTTAATATATTATTTGGAATATTAGATAGCTTCCCGGCAAACTGTAAAAATTCCTTTGGTGTCATCCAATTGAAAAAAGCAGGGTGTTGCGGTAAAAAGCCGATATATGGTCGGTAATCTTTATTATCCGCACCATTAAAAGTGATTCCTCCACTAGTAGGTGTTAACAACCCGGCTAACATTTGCAATGTCGTTGTTTTACCAGCACCATTTGGGCCAAGTAAGGCGATGCAACGCCCACGCTCTATTTGAAAGGATATAGACTTAACCGCTTCGTGATCTTTAAATTTCTTTTGGAGTTCGTTTATTTGTACAAGCAATGGATTCACTCCTTAGTTTTTTCTGCCGAATACGAAGTAAAGAATTGGACCGAACAAGTTTACAAATAATATAATTAAAATCCACATCCACTTCGGTCCGTTCGTTTCTTCTTGTTTTATACAATTTACAAGAGCGAATACCGCAAGGATTACTTGTAATACTATGATCGGAGCGAATATTGCCCAGTTAATTTCCACTAATTGTTCCATAAAATATACCACCTTTACTTATTCATTTTTTGTTGACGTCTTTTTGGTAACCATATGACAAAAATCAGATAAAAAATAGTAGGCATTGGTGCTTGGATAAGCCCCCAGATACCCCAAAACCACGCATAGCTTCCACGCTTTTTTGCATCTATAAACAGCCATATACTTTGCACCAATAGGAGAAGGACGATGGAGATAAGAATGATAACATCTGTCTCTGCTAATTCTGTCATCATAAGAGATCTCCTTCCAGAGAGTTCTTTGATCTACTTAAATAGAAAAAGATAATTGGTGCAATAAGAATGGAGCCTGCCCAAATGAATAGAACAACGATTGGTGCTTTCAAAGCGATTAAAATAAATATTGTTAGTAACGTTATGGCAGTTGCAATAAACAACATCAATTCCCGTTGAAAAGCCTTTTGTCTAGCTTGTTTGTATAGTTGAAACTGCTCTTTTACAGAATGAGTTGGGAGAAGATGTTTTTCTGATAAAGCATCAACATTTTCCCAGTCAGCTTTTAACTTGGTGAGTGTGTCTTGGTCTGGCTTCTTGTTCATTTTCATCCCACTCCTTTCTTAATTGTTTAAGACCGTTATGAACTCTAGATTTAACTGTTCCGGTTTTAATTTTCAACATATCTGCAATTTCATCGTATGTGTATCCGTAATAATGTCTTAGTAAAATTGGGACACGTACTTCAACATCTAATTGATTAAAGTCCGAGAAAGTGTCACTAAACTCTGTTCCACTTAATTTTGCTCTCCAAGATAGTTGCCTCGATAGTGTCGTTTTAATTTGTTCTAGCCATTTTCTTTCTCGCTTTTCTTTACGAAGAACATCCATATATAATCTGGAAGCTATCGTTATCATCCACGTGGAAAATTTACTTTCCATTTTGAAAGAAGATAAATGTTGATAGCACTTTAACATAGCCTCTTGGGCAATATCACTGCTTTTATCTTCATCTAATGTAAGCTTTAATAAATACTTAAACAGGAACGGATAATGACGTTCAAATAATTGAGTGAAGGCATCATCGTCTCCTTGTTGAGCTTGTTGAATTAGTTCAATTTCGTTATCTACTGTTTCATTCAATGAGCGGATGCCTCCTTTCTGGCTTTTCTATTATTATTGTACTAAATGCTAGCAATTAGTGAATTCAAACATAAGACGTTTCTTGTGTATAAATCGTTCACGAAAATTTTATCTTTTTTTAGTTGTGTTAAAGACCGCTGTTGATTTCCGTGCAAGGCTTCGCTTTCCGCGGGCGGGCCGGGAGCCTCCTCGGCGCAAGCGCCTGTGGGGTCTCCCGCTCCCCGCTTCTCCCGCAGGAGTCTCAACCTTGCACGGAAATCAACAGCTAATAAATAGTTAAATATCAACACTAAGGTTTAACATCGCTTTTTAAAAATATTTTAGGGCAAATAAAAACACCGAACAAATGACTATTCGCTCGGTGTGATGAATTTCCTTCCTGGTTCAGTGCTTTTATCAATGATAATTTTTCGTTTCGTGTCTCCGGGGATGTAGCGGTGGAGATGGATGTAGAGAAGACCGTTCTCATAAGTTGCTTCAACTTTATCGTCTCTTACTGGATATGGTAACTCGATTATTCGTTCAAAATTCCCTTGTGCTATTCCTTCATCTACTAGCTCAAAACCTTGAATAGGAATACGAGTGACCCCTTTCACTTCGATTTTTTGATTTCGGATATACACCTCCACATCCTCTGGTTGATTGAGGCCTGGTAACGCAATTATACATAGGATTTCATTTTCTTTTTTATACAAGTTTGTTTGTGTATGCATGTTTTGAATCATTGGCTCAAAGCCATTCCAAAAATCCTCTCCAAAAAACTGATCCCAATTTTTTCGCCAATCGTGAAAATGTTTGAACTGATTGAAGGACATGGTTTCCCCTCCGTAATAGGTATTTACCTATAGTGTATTCTTTTACGTTTAGAAGGTGATATGAGAAATGGAAGAGGTGAGGACCTAAAAAAATGAGCTTGATAAGAGTAATGAAGTTCATTCTTCCAGCGATAAAAGAAGAAGTTGAACTTGATAAGGCCGATGAAGTTCATTTTGCTCAAGGAAAAAATAGAAAATGAACTTGATAAGGCCGATGAAGTTCATTTTGCTCAAGGAATAAAAGGAAAATGAACTTGATAAGGCGAATGAAGTTCATTTTGCTCATGGAAAAAAATAAAAATGAACTTGATAACACCGATGAAACTCCTTTTAATCCGAGAAAGACCTATAATTAGTAAAAGAGTCAACCTCCATTATATCGTAACAAAGGTTGACTCTTCTTTTTAATTTTCTATTCTTCATCAACTGGTTTATATCCTTTAATTGGCACTTTTTCTTCCTTAAACGACTTCATCAACGCAACCACCATTAATATCATGATAATAGCAAACGGGAAAGCAGCGATGATTGAAGCTGTTTGTAGCGCACCAAGTCCACCTGAATACAACAAAATTGCGGCTGCAGCGGATTGAACAATACCCCAAACAAACTTCAATGAGTTTGGAGGATTTAAACTACCGTTAGTCGTTTGCATTCCAAGCACAAATGTAGCAGAGTCTGCAGAAGTAATAAAGAATGTACATACTAATAATATAGCAATACCAGACATAATTAATCCGAGTGGATATTGTTGAAGTACTGCAAATAGTGCAACTTCCGTTCCTTCATTATTAATGACATCATAAACAGAAACGCCATTAAAATATTCTAAGAAGATAGCGGAACCTCCGAATACGGAGAACCATAAACCACCGAAAATAGTAGGAACTAATAACACACCAAGTAAAAATTCACGAATCGTTCGCCCTTTTGAAATACGAGCAATAAACGTTCCAACAAAAGGTGCCCAAGCAATCCACCAGGCCCAATAAAACACAGTCCAGTCTTGAACAAAGCTGTTTTCTTGATCAAACGGGAATAAGCGGAAGCTCATGGATGGTAAGTTTTGAATGTACCCTCCAATAGTCGTTGTAAATAAATCCATAATGAAGTTAGTCGGTCCTGCAAAAAGTAAAAAGAGCAATAAAGAAAGTGCTAATACAACATTAAAGTTACTTAAATGCTTAATCCCACGGTTTAAGCCAGTCTGAGAAGAAATCATAAACAATACAGTAACAACTAAAATGATAACTAATTGAGTGAATAAAGTATTATTTATCGCTGGGACTATACTTGATAGTCCACCACTAATTTGCATTGCCCCAAACCCTAGTGATGTTGCGACACCAAATATAGTGGCAAATACAGCAATAAAATTAATGATTAAGCCTGTAAAACCATCTACTCTGTCTCCTAGTACAGGTCTTAATATAGAGCTTATTACTCCAGGTGATCCTTTACGGAACTGGAAGTAAGCAAGGGCTAGTGCGATAACAGAATATATCGCCCAAGGATGGAAACCCCAATGGAAAAATGAATAGCGCATTGCTACTCTGGCTGCTTCAGCAGTTTCACCTTCTCCAGTTGGAGGGTAATGAAAATGGTAGATCGGTTCTGAAGCACCCCAAAATACTAATCCGATACCCATACCAGCACTAAATATCATTGCAAACCAAGTTATGTAATTATACTCAGGTCGATCTGTGTCTTTTCCAAGTCGGATGTTACCATACTTCGAAAAAATTAGAATAATACAAAATAATAAAAAGCCAGTCGCTGTTAATAAGTAAA
The DNA here is from genome assembly GCF_002797415.1 of Bacillus alkalisoli. GTDB lineage: Bacteria > Bacillota > Bacilli > Bacillales > Bacillaceae_I > Bacillus_CD > Bacillus_CD alkalisoli. Next base: position 3,700,790 of record NZ_KZ454944.1, on the reverse strand, counting down.
ACCATCCAAATTTATTGACGATAAATGACTGTAAGTTAGTAGTAACATTGTTTAAGCTCAAATTCCCAAGCGGAATGATTCCCCAAATAATGAATAAGACAGCTACAATGATTGAAACTAAAAACACAGGGGTTGTTTTTTTCATGCTATACATCTCCTCTTGATATTAATGTTGCATCCCTTCTTTCTTATAAAAAGTATTTGTTTAGAAAAGAAAAGCTATACTATTTTAACATCCATAGGCACTTTATACTAAAATATTGCCTTATTTGTTTACATCTTTCTTCCATATCATTTACAATGGACACTTATTAATATTAAATGAATCATAGCTGAAAATACGTATGATGTTAGTATAACACCATGAATTATTCATATTAATAAAGTTGTTGTTAGCACGAGGTGCGAGACCACCCGCGGAAAGCGAGTACCTCGTGCAAACAACGATTAGTACCGTATCAATTACAACTTAAGTTAATTTAAGATGAAGGAGGGGTTTCTAAATATGTTAGACAACGCCTTTGTAATGGTAGCTATTATCATTATAATTAATATTATATATGTCTCATTTTTTACAATACGTATGATATTGACGTTAAAAGGTCGTCGATATTTAGCAGCTTTTATCAGTACAATTGAAGTAATTATTTATGTGGTAGGTCTTGGGTTAGTTTTAGATAACTTAAATCAAATACAAAACCTGCTAGCATATGCTTTCGGTTACGGTATTGGTGTTGTTGTTGGAATGAAAATTGAAGAAAAACTAGCACTAGGTCATACAACTGTGAATGTTATTACAAAAGAGTACGATAAGGATTTACCAAAACTACTTCGTGAAAAAGGATATGGAGTGACAAATTGGCAAGCACACGGCTTAGAAGGTGACCGGATGGCGATGCAAATTTTAACTCCTAGAAAATATGAGTTAAGTCTTTATACGACAATTAAAGAGTACGATCCAAAAGCATTCATAATCGCTTACGAGCCAAAAACGATACATGGTGGATTCTGGGTGAAGAACGTGAAAGAAAGGAAAATAAAAGCATGGCACAAAAAGCAAAAGGAAAACGAAAATTCGAATTAATGGACAAGGAAACAATTGACCAATGTTTAGACCGTATGAAAAAAGAAGGCTACATGCCAGTAAGGCGCATGGAAGAACCTATTTTCAAAGAAGAAAAAGTAAATGGAAAAATGGAAGTGGTCCCTTGTGGACGAAAAATTTTTTTTGAAGGAAAACTAATTTCAGATTAAAGAATACGCAAAACACGAACATTATAATGTAATAATATAGAATCGTTCGAAAATGAGTTGACAATAACGAATAAACACCATAAAATAAAGGCAGAAGCAACGATATTGACCTCATATAATCTTGGGAATATGGCCCATAAGTTTCTACCCGACAACCGTAAATTGTTGGACTATGAGGGAAGTCCACGTCAATCTTTATTGACGTCCGGCTACTTGGCTTTGTTTTTTAGTTACGACACAAAGCCCAGGTAGACTACTTTCCCTCATACCGGAAAGTAGTCTATACCTGGGCTTTTTATATTGTCGTTTTTAATAGGGAATAACACTTAAAATATATATAGATAGGCGGGATTTTCAAATGGCGGCACAAGTTGGCGTAATTATGGGAAGTACATCTGATTGGGAAACGATGAAACATGCTTGCGACATATTAGAAGAACTACAAGTACCATACGAGAAAAAAGTAGTTTCCGCACATAGAACACCTGACCTTATGTTTCAATATGCAGAAAGCGCTCGCGCTAGAGGCTTAAAAGTCATTATTGCAGGGGCAGGAGGAGCAGCCCATTTACCTGGAATGGTAGCAGCTAAAACAACACTACCTGTAATCGGAGTTCCAGTGCAATCTAAATCACTGAACGGGTTAGACTCTTTATTATCCATTGTACAAATGCCGGCTGGTGTTCCTGTAGCCACTGTTGCAATCGGAAAAGCGGGATCCGCGAATGCTGGATTACTTGCTGCACAAATAATCAGTGCATTTGATGAATCACTCGCAATGAGATTAGAAGATAGAAGGGAAAAAATCAAAAATCAAGTGTTAGAAAGCAGTGAAGAACTTGTTTAAAACAATTTTACCTGACTCGACGATTGGCATAATTGGTGGAGGACAATTAGGCAGAATGATGGCTCTTTCCGCAAGAGCAATGGGATATAAAATAGCCGTTTTAGATCCGACACCTAATTCTCCGTGCGGACAAATTGCAGATATAGAAATAACAGCAAGCTTTGATGACATAAAGGCGATACAACAACTAGCTAACATTTCAGACGTTATCACATATGAATTTGAAAATATTGACTTTACTACTTTGTCTTGGTTAGAAAACAACACGTATTTACCACAAGGTAGCCATGTTTTAAAAATGACACAACACCGTGGTGTAGAAAAGAAAATGATTCAAGAAGCTGGTTTGTCCGTTGCACCATTTCAAATCATCTCTACAAAAGAAGAACTAGAAAAGGCAATTGGAACAATTGGTATTCCTTCTGTCTTAAAAACTTGTAGATTCGGCTATGATGGAAAAGGACAATTTGTGATTCGTCAAAAAGAAGACATGGAGATTGCTTCTGAATTACTACAATCGGGTGAGTGCATTCTAGAAAAATGGTTACCATTTCATATGGAAATCTCGGTTATTGTTTCAAGGAGTGTGTCTGGTGAAGTGAAAACATTACCGGTGGCAGAGAATATTCATGTGAGTAATATCCTACACCAATCAATCGTGCCAGCAAGAATCTCTATGGAGTTACAACAAAAAGCGATGGAAGCGGCAATGACCTTAACGAATCACTTAAACGTAGTAGGGACACTCGCTATCGAAATGTTCGTTGTAGGAGAAGAAAACATTTTCATTAACGAACTAGCACCAAGACCACATAATTCGGGACACTTTTCCATCGATGCGTGTGAGACATCCCAATTTGAACAACACATTCGTGCCATTTGCGGTTTACCACTCGGTGAAACAAATTTATGGAAACCTGTGGTAATGGTTAATCTATTAGGAGAACATGTGGAATATGCTCTAGATAACATTCCACTCTACCATGATGTCAAACTTCATTTATATGGAAAGAAAGAACGAAAAGAAAAAAGGAAAATGGGACATGTAAACGTTTTAGCTGATACAATGGACCTTGCTTTAAAAAAAGCAGAAAAAATAACAAGTTGGAACAAAGAAGAAGTGGAGGCATTACGATGATTGAACGTTATACACGACCTGAAATGGGTGCTATTTGGACGGAAGAAAACAAATTCCAAGCTTGGCTAGAAGTAGAAATACTAGCATGTGAAGCATGGGCAGAACTTGGTGAAATACCGAAAGAAGATGTAGCAAAACTACGCAAAAATGCTTCGTTTAACATGAACAGAATTTATGAAATTGAAGCAGAAACGCGCCACGATGTAGTGGCATTCACTAGAGCTGTTTCGGAAACGTTAGGCGAAGAGAAAAAGTGGGTGCATTACGGATTAACGTCTACAGATGTTGTAGATACAGCCCTCTCTTACCTAATAAAACAAGCAAATGACATTTTACTTCAAGACTTAGAAAGATTTGTAGAAATCTTAAAAGTAAAAGCACAAGAACATAAATATACAGTTATGATGGGCCGCACACACGGCGTTCATGCAGAACCTACAACTTTCGGTTTAAAGCTTGCACTTTGGTATGAAGAAATGAAACGTAACTTAGAGCGTTTCAAGCAAGCAGCAGCGGGAGTACAGTTTGGGAAGATTTCTGGGGCAGTTGGTACATACGCAAACATCGATCCTTTTGTAGAAAAGTATGTTTGTGAGAAGTTAGGTTTAGAAGCAGCACCAATTTCAACGCAAACATTACAACGTGATCGCCATGCACACTATATGAGTGCAATCGCGCTTATTGCAACATCAATTGAGAAATTTGCAGTAGAAATTCGCGGCCTTCAAAAAAGTGAAACACGCGAAGTAGAAGAGTTCTTTGCAAAAGGACAAAAAGGATCTTCTGCGATGCCACATAAACGTAATCCAATTGGTTCTGAAAACATGACCGGCCTTGCGCGCGTTATTCGTGGATACATGATGACTGCTTATGAAAATGTGCCATTATGGCATGAACGTGATATTTCTCATTCATCGGCAGAAAGAATCATTTTACCAGACGCAACCATTGCTCTAAATTACATGTTAAACCGTTTTGGTAACATCGTGAAAAACTTAACGGTATTCCCAGAAAACATGAAACGTAACATGGATCGCACACTAGGTTTAATATACTCACAACGAGTATTGCTCGCCCTAATCGATACAGGTATGTCACGCGAAGAAGCATACGACACGGTTCAACCGAAAGCAATGGAAGCGTGGGAACAACAAGTCCCATTCCGCCAACTAGTAGAAGCTGATCCAACTATTAACTCTCGACTAACAGCAGAACAAATAGCAGATTGCTTTGACTACAACTACCACCTACAACACGTAGACACTATTTTCAACCGCTTAGAACTATAAAAAAGGGGGATTTATTCCCCCTTACTAATTCTTAAATCAAAAGGCTAACAGCTAAAAAAGGAGCTGACAAACTAGATGGATATTCAAAAGCAAGCGTTACTTTACGAAGGCAAGGCGAAAATGGTGTATTCCACAAATGATGAAAACACCGTCTGGATCCAATACAAAAACAGCGCAACTGCCTTTAACGGTGAAAAAAAGATGAGCATCGAAGGCAAAGGCCGTCTGAACAATTTAATTACTAGTTTCCTATTTTCACAACTTCACGAAGTTGGTATCGAAAGTCATTTCATCCAAAAGCTTTCTGACACAGAACAACTTGTAAAAAAAGTTTCCATCATTCCATTAGAAGTCGTCGTTCGAAATGTTTGTGCAGGTAGCATGGCAAAGCGGCTAGGAATCGAAGAGGGAACTCCTCTTGAACACCCAATCGTAGAATTTTATTACAAAGACGATTCGTTAGGTGACCCACTTATTACAGAAGACCACATTACACTATTAAAATTAGCAACAAAAGAAGAAATCGATTTACTTAAACTTTCAGCGCAAAAAGTGAACCATTATTTATCGGAATTTTTTGTAAGTAAGAATATTAAATTAATAGATTTTAAGCTAGAATTCGGTAAAACATTGGACGGTACTATTTTGCTAGCTGATGAAATTTCCCCAGATACATGTCGATTATGGGATGCAACAACATTAGAAAAGCTAGATAAAGATGTGTTTCGTCGAGATTTAGGTAGTTTAACAGAAGCTTATGAACAAATTTTAAATCGTATTGGAGGAAAAGCCCATGTTTAAAGTAAAAGTATTCGTAACGTTAAGAGAAAGTGTATTAGATCCACAAGGAAATGCAGTGAAAAACTCCCTACACAGTTTATCGTATAAAGAAGTTCAAGAAGTGCGTATCGGAAAGTATTTAGAGTTAACAATTGCAGAAACAAACCGCAATTTAGATGAGTTAGTAAAAGAAATGTGTGAAAAGATGCTTGCGAACACGGTAATTGAAGACTACCGATATGAAGTGGAGGAGGTTGTCGTTCGATGAAATTTGCCTGTATCGTTTTTCCAGGTTCGAACTGTGATGTAGATATGTACCATGCGATCAAAGATGAGCTTGGTGAAGAAGTGGAATATGTATGGCACGATGCGAAAGACTTAAGTGAGTTTGACGGCATCTTACTTCCAGGTGGCTTTTCTTACGGAGATTACTTGCGTTCCGGTGCGATTGCCCGTTTTTCCAATGTGATGGCAGAGGTTGTAAAAGCTGCAGAAGCTGGTAAGCCAATATTAGGTGTATGTAACGGATTTCAAATCTTACTAGAGTCTGGTTTATTACCAGGGGCTATGCGTCGTAATAAAAATTTAAAGTTTATGTGTCGTATGGTTACGTTACGAGTAGAAAACAACGAAACAATGTTTACGACTGCCTATCAAAAAGGGGAAGAAATCAAAATCCCTATCGCACACGGTGAAGGAAACTATTACTGTGATGAACTAACGTTAAAACAGCTACAAGAAAATAACCAAATCGTCTTCCGTTACGATGATGACAATCCAAACGGAAGCTTAGAGAGAATAGCAGGGATTACGAATAAACAAGGGAATGTGCTAGGAATGATGCCCCACCCTGAACGTGCTGTTAGTGAATTACTAGGTAGTGCAGACGGATTAAGACTATTCCAATCGATTGTACGAAACTGGAGGGAATCACATGTCGTTACTTCTTGAGCCGAATGAATTAAAAATAAAAGAAGAAAAGATATACCGTGAAATGGGTTTAACAGACGATGAGTTTGCAATGGTAGAGAATATCCTAGGTCGTCTTCCTAACTATACAGAAATCGGCTTGTTTTCTGTTATGTGGTCAGAGCATTGTAGTTACAAAAACTCAAAGCCTGTTTTACGCAAGTTCCCAACAGAAGGTCCAAAAGTTTTACAAGGACCAGGTGAAGGCGCTGGAATCGTGGATATCGGTGATAACCAAGCGGTAGTTTTTAAGATTGAAAGTCACAACCATCCTTCTGCGATTGAGCCATATCAAGGAGCGGCAACAGGTGTTGGTGGAATTATCCGTGATGTATTTTCCATGGGAGCACGTCCTATCGCACTATTAAACTCGCTTCGCTTTGGAGAATTAACGAATCCTCGCGTGAAGTATTTGTTTGAAGAAGTAGTAGCAGGTATTGCTGGATACGGAAACTGCGTAGGGATTCCGACTGTTGGTGGAGAAGTACAATTTGATGCAGCCTACGAAGGTAACCCGCTAGTAAATGCAATGTGTGTTGGCTTGATTGCTCATGAAGATATAAAAAAGGGGCAGGCGAAGGGTGTGGGCAATACTGTCATGTACGTTGGTGCTAAGACAGGTAGGGACGGTATTCATGGCGCTACATTTGCCTCAGAAGAATTATCAGATGCATCAGAGGAAAAGCGACCAGCTGTTCAAGTTGGCGATCCGTTTATGGAAAAGCTTTTATTAGAAGCTTGTTTAGAAATTGTGAAGTGGGACGGTTTAGTGGGCATTCAAGATATGGGTGCTGCGGGATTAACGAGTTCGTCTGCAGAGATGGCGTCAAAAGCTGGCTCTGGAATTGAAATGAACTTAGATTTAGTGCCACAACGTGAAGCAGGTATGACTGGTTACGAAATGATGTTATCCGAATCACAAGAGCGTATGTTAATTGTTGTAGAAAAAGGCCGCGAGCATGAGGCGCAAGAGATTGTTTCAAAGTACGGCTTAGAGGCTGTTGCAATTGGTAAAGTAACGGACGACAAAATGCTCCGTTTAGTGCACGATGGTGCGGTGATTGCTGAGGTGCCAGTTGATGCATTAGCGGAAGAAGCACCTGTATACAATAAGCCTTCTAAAGAGCCTGCTTATTATGCAGAGTTCCAAGCGATGGAAGTAGAAGTGCCTGAGGTAACGGATTACAATGAAACGTTAATGAGTTTGTTACAGCAACCAACGATTGCAAGTAAAGAATGGGTTTACGATCAATATGACTATCAAGTTAGAACGAATACGGTAGTTTGCCCAGGTTCTGATGCGGCAGTAGTACGTATTCGCGGTACGAAAAAAGCGTTAGCGATGACAACAGATTGTAATTCTCGTTACATTTATTTAGACCCAGAAGTTGGTGGCAAGATTGCGGTTGCAGAAGCAGCACGTAATGTCGTTTGTTCTGGGGCACAACCACTAGCTATTACAGATTGCTTAAATTTTGGTAACCCAGAAAAACCGGAAATCTTCTGGCAGCTAGAAAAATCGGTCGATGGCATGAGTGAAGCTTGTCGTATGTTAGAGTCGCCGGTAATCGGTGGGAATGTATCTCTTTACAATGAAACAAACGGAGAAGCAGTGTATCCGACACCTGTAGTTGGGATGGTCGGATTAATTGATGATATTGCACACATTACAACACAAGGCTTCAAAGAATATGGAGATTTCATTTATTTAATTGGGGATACGAAAGAAGAGTTTGGTGGAAGTGAGTTACAAAAGCTAACGTATGGCAAGATTTTTGGTAAAGCTCCTTCTATTGATTTACAAGTGGAAGCATCAAGACAAGCGAAGTTGTTGGCAGCAATTCGTAACGGTTATGTGGCTTCGGCTCATGACGTTTCAGAAGGTGGATTTTCTGTTGCAGTAGCGGAAAGTTTAATGAGTGCTACGGGCCTTGGAGCGGAGATCGTTGTGTCAGGTGATACGACTGTTGCGTTATATAGTGAATCACAATCTCGCTTCGTTGTTTCGGTGAAGCCAGAAAATAAAGAAGCATTTGAAACGTTAGTTGTTGATGCAGTGAAAATTGGCCATGTAACCGATAGTGGAGAATTAAAGATAAATGGAGAAAATAATGAATCGATCATTCATTTATCAGTAGATGAAATGAGAAAGGCTTGGAAAGGGGCTATCCCATGCTTGCTGAAATCAAAGGCTTAAATGAAGAGTGCGGCGTGTTTGGTGTATGGGGGCATCCTGAAGCCGAGCAAATTACGTATTATGGGTTGCACAGTTTACAACATCGCGGGCAAGAAGGTGCGGGAATTGTTGTAACAGATGGGGAGAAATTAAGTTGTGTAAAAGGCGAAGGGCTTGTTAATGAGATTTTCTCCAATGGTAGGTTAAATGACCTTGTTGGAAAAGCAGCCATAGGCCATGTGCGTTATGCAACAGCAGGTGGAGGCGGCTACGAAAATGTCCAGCCACTTTTGTTCCACTCGCAAACTGGTAGTCTAGCTTTAGCGCATAATGGCAATTTAGTAAATGCGAATGCGTTGAAGCATCAGTTAGAAAACCAGGGAAGTATTTTACAAACAACGTCTGACACAGAAGTGTTGGCTCATTTAATAAAACGTAGTGGCTATCCTTTGTTGAAGGATCGTGTGAAAAATGCTTTATCGATGGTGAGAGGGGCGTTCGCTTTTGTCATTATGACAGAGACGGAGATGATGGTCGCTCTTGACCCGAATGGCTTGCGTCCCCTTTCATTAGGTTTGCTTGGTGACGGGTATGTTGTTGCATCAGAAACATGCGCATTGGATATTGTTGGTGCAACATATTTGCGTGACGTAGAACCTGGTGAATTGTTAATTATTAGCGACGAGGGCTTACAGTCAGAGCGTTATACAATGCACATTCAACGAGCAATGTGTAGTATGGAATATATTTATTTTTCTCGTCCTGATAGTAATATTAATGGAATTAATGTTCATACAGCGAGGAAGAATTTAGGGAAGCAACTGGCGTTGGAATCTTTTGTAGAGGCAGATGTTGTAACAGGGGTGCCAGATTCAAGTATTTCAGCAGCAATCGGGTATGCAGAAGCGGCAGATATTCCTTATGAATTAGGTTTAATTAAAAATAGATACGTAGGTAGGACCTTTATTCAACCTTCTCAAGCGTTACGTGAACAAGGGGTGAAAATGAAGTTGTCCCCTGTTCGCGGTGTAGTAGAAGGCAAACGAGTTGTGATGGTAGACGATTCGATTGTTCGAGGAACTACGAGTCGTCGGATTGTCAATATGCTTCGTGAAGCAGGGGCTACGGAAGTTCATGTTCGTATAAGTTCACCGCCAATTAAGAATCCTTGTTTTTATGGGATAGACACGTCTACTCATGAGGAGTTAATTGCATCGAATCATTCTGTGGAGGAGATTCGTAAAATTATAGGAGCCGATTCTCTGTCGTTCTTGAGTGAAGGCGGCTTGTTAGAAGCGATAGGTCGTCCTTATGAAGGAGAATATCGCGGGCAGTGTATGGCATGTTTTACTGGGAAGTATCCGACAGAAATTTATTCCGATACGGTAATGCCGCATGAGAAGTGTTGATTAGCTGTTAGAAGCTGGTACAAAAGACCGATGGATTCAGTGCCTTTCACAATCATTTTCACTAAAGAAAAACTCAAAAATGAACGTGAAGGGGTCACTCACAATCATTTTCACTAAAGAAAAACTCAAAAATGAACGTGAAGGGGTCAGTCACAATCATTTTCACAAAAGACAAACTCAAAAATGAACGTGAAGGGGTCAGTCACAATCATTTTCACAAAAGACAAACTCAAAAATGAACGTGAAGGGGTCAGTCACAATCATTTTCACAAAAGACAAACTCAAAAATGAACGTGAAGGGGTCAGTCACAATCATTTTCACCAAAGAAAAACTCAAAAATGAACGTGAAGGGGTCTCTCACAATCATTTACACCAAAGAAAAACTCAAAAATGAACTTGATACACAAGATATTGAGGTAAAACAAGTGAATAGAAGAGGCCAAAATAATAGCCTATTATTATTTACGGTCACGCCTATACTCTTGTCTAAACCTCTTTCAATTGCTTTTATTTGGAAATATACCTTTGGAGGGACACATATGGCAAATGCATACAAACAAGCAGGAGTAGATATTGAAGCTGGCTATGAAGCCGTTTCAAGAATGAAAAAGCATGTCGCTCGTACGATGAGACCAGAAGTCATGGGAGGACTAGGCGGATTTGGTGGCCTTTTTGACCTATCAAGCATCAATGTCCAACAACCAGTACTTGTCTCTGGCACAGATGGCGTTGGTACAAAGCTTATGCTTGCATTCCAGCTAAATAAGCACGATACCATTGGTGTGGATGCAGTTGCGATGTGTGTCAACGATATTGTCGTACAAGGTGCCGAACCACTTTTCTTCCTAGATTACATAGCATGCGGAAAAGCAGCACCTGATCAAATCGAGCAAATCATTAAAGGTATTGCAGATGGTTGTGAACAAGCTGGTTGCGCTCTTATCGGAGGAGAAACGGCTGAGATGCCAGGAATGTATAACCAAGAAGAATACGACCTTGCTGGTTTCACAGTAGGTGTTGTGGAAAAATCTAAGCTAATTACAGGTGAAAACATTCAAGCAGGTAATGTCCTTATTGGTTTGCCATCATCAGGTATTCATAGTAACGGCTACTCACTTGTTAGAAAAATTATTGCAGATAGTGATCTAGACCTTACACAAAAACTAGAAAACACAAACCAAACACTAGGAGAAATACTATTAACTCCAACAAAAATATATGTGAAGCCAATCTTAGAAGTACTTAAAAAGTATGACATAAAAGGCATGGCACATATTACAGGTGGCGGTTTCGTAGAAAACATTCCAAGGATGTTGCCAAAAGGTCTTCAAGCTGAGGTTGATTACGGCTCATGGCCAATTCCAACTGTTTTTGACATGTTACAAACGTACGGGAACTTACAAAAAGAAGAAATGTTTAACATCTTTAACATGGGTATAGGCATGGTGTTGTCCATTGATCCACAAGACGTAACAGGTGTCATTTCAACGTTAGAAAAATCAGGCGAAACGCCATATATCATTGGTCGGGTGAAACAAGGAGAAGGAATTACATTCGGCGGGGGAGAACTTAGATGACAAGACAACGAATCGCCCTTTTTGCTTCTGGAAGCGGAAGTAATGTGCAAGCCATAATTGACGCTTGTAGAAAAGGGGAATTGCAAGCTGACCCTGTTCTGCTAATATGTGATAAACCAAAAGCTAAAGTGGTGGAACGAGCTATCGAAGCTTCCATACCAGTTTTTACTTTTCTCCCTAAACTGTACGAAAATAAAGAAGCGTTTGAACAAGAGATTCTTCAAAAATTACAGCAACAAAATGTCGCTTACATCATTTTAGCTGGTTATATGAGACTAGTAGGTCCAACACTAATACACGCTTACGAAGGTAAAATGATAAACATTCATCCATCTCTTCTCCCAGCTTTTCCGGGGTTAGATGCGATTGGTCAAGCGATTAAAGCAAAAGCGGAAGTGACAGGAGTTACGGTCCATTATGTAGATGAGGGAATGGACACAGGTCCAATCATTGCCCAACAACCTGTAAAAATTTTACCTGAAGAAACGAAAGAGTCATTACAAAAAAAGATTCAACAAGTTGAACATATTTTATACCCAAAAACATTACAAAAAATCTTACAAACAGAGAAGGAGTCAACCCTATCATGAGAGCATTAGTAAGTGTATCGAATAAAGAAGGTATTGTGCCATTTGTAAAACGTTTAGTTGCCCTAGGTGTAGAAGTGATTTCAACAGGTGGTACGAAAAAGACGTTACAAGACCATGGTGTGAATGTTATTGGAATCTCAGAAGTTACTGGTTTCCCAGAAATTTTAGACGGTCGTGTTAAAACGTTACACCCAATGATTCATGGTGGATTACTTGCGATGCGTGGGAATGAAAGTCATGAAGCACAATTACAAGAACACAACATCACTCCAATAGACTTAGTAATCGTGAATCTTTATCCATTTAAAGAAACAATTGCAAAAGAAGGTACGACTTTTGAAGAAGCAATCGAAAATATTGATATTGGTGGACCAACGATGCTCCGTTCGGCAGCAAAAAACCATCAGCAAGTGACAGTTGTAGTCGATCCAACAGATTATGAAGAAGTTGCTACCGGTTTAGAGCGTGACGGAACAGTACAATTGACAACTCGTCAAAGATTAGCGGCAAAAGTCTTTCGCCATACAGCAGCCTATGATTCTATAATTTCTAACTACTTAACAGAGTCAGTAGGTGAAGAGAATCCAGAATCATTAACGATTACATTTGAAAAAGTGCAAGACTTACGTTATGGCGAAAATCCACATCAAAAAGCAGCGTTTTATAAAAAGTCATTCGAAAAATCCTATTCCATTGCATCAGCCAAACAATTACATGGAAAAGAATTATCCTATAACAACATTAATGATGCCGACGCAGCCATTCAACTTGTAAAAGAGTTCACACAACCAGCTGCAGTTGCGATTAAACACACAAATCCTTGTGGAGTTGGAGTGGGAGAAACAGTTTTAGAAGCTTACGAGCGTGCATATAAGGCAGACCCTACTTCCATTTTCGGTGGAATCGTTGCATTTAATAGAGAAGTAGATAAAGAAACAGCTCTACTGTTACATGAAATATTTTTAGAGATTATTATTGCTCCATCGTTCTCACCTGGGGCACTTGATGTATTAAAACAAAAGAAAAACATCCGTCTATTAACGGTTGAATTCACAGCAAATAGTGAAGTAGAAAAGAAATACTCTTCTGTTACAGGTGGTCTATTAATACAAGAAGAAGATACATTAAGTTTTGATGAAGAAAAAATAACGATTCCAACGAAACGCGAGCCTACAGAACAAGAGTGGGCAGATTTACGATTAGCTTGGAAGGTAGTAAAACATGTAAAGTCAAATGCTATCGTTCTAGCAAAAGACAATAATACAGTAGGTGTAGGTGCTGGCCAGATGAACAGAGTTGGTGCTGCGAAAATTGCCATGGAGCAAGCAGGAATTTTAGCAAAAGGTTCTGCCCTTGGTTCTGATGCATTTTTCCCAATGGACGATACCGTCGAAGCTGCTGCAAAAGCAGGAGTTACCGCTATCATTCAACCAGGCGGATCCATCCGAGACGAAGACTCCATCAAAAAAGCAGACGAACACGGAATCACAATGGTCTTCACAGGAGTCCGTCATTTCAAACATTAATGAGAAGATGAGTGTTATTAAGGACTTTTATTAGTTTTAAATTATTATCTAGCTGTTGATTGGAGCGCAAGTCGCCGACTCCTGCGGGAGAAGCGAGGGACGGGAGACCCCACAGGCGCGGATGCGCCGAGGAGTAGGTTTTTTCACGATAGTGAAAATAACCTTCCTTTTTAACGCCCGCGGAAAGCGGAGACTTGCGCTCCAATCAACAGCGGTATTAATAACTGGAGGGGAAAAAATGAAAGTACTTGTTATCGGTCGTGGAGGAAGAGAACACGCAATCGTTTGGAAACTAGCACAAAGTCCTTCTGTCACAAAAGTATTCGCTGCTCCAGGTAATATAGGAATGGAACAACTAGCCACTCGTGTTCCAATTGATGAATTAAACATGAACGAGCTCATAAATTTTGCCAAAACAAACGAAATAGACTTAACATTCGTTGGCCCTGAAGCACCTTTATTAGCTGGCATCGTGAATGAGTTTGAAAAAGAAGGACTGCCCATTTTTGGACCAACAAAAGAAGCAGCTATTATTGAAGGAAGTAAAAGCTTCTCAAAAGATTTAATGAAAAAATACAACATACCAACTGCAAAATACGAAGTTTTCAACTCGTATGAAGAAGCACTTAAATATATAGAAGAAAAAGGTGCACCAATTGTCATAAAAGCGGATGGATTAGCCGCAGGAAAAGGCGTCGTTGTTGCCATAACACTTGCGGAGGCAAAAGAAGCCCTTTGGTCGATGATGGCGGAAAAGAAATTCGGGAAAGCAAGCAGCCAAGTGGTCGTGGAACAATTTTTACAAGGTGAAGAGTTTTCCTTAATGGCTTTTGTCAACGGCGAAAACGTTTATCCGATGGTTATCGCACAAGATCATAAACGTGCTTTTGATGGAGACAAAGGTCCAAACACAGGAGGAATGGGAGCCTATTCACCTGTACCACAAATCCCAAATGAGGTAATAACTACATCCGTTGAAACAATTTTAAAACCAGTAGCAAAAGCGTTGGTAACAGAAAGTAGAAGTTTTTGTGGGATTTTGTATGCAGGCTTAATGTTAACGAATGAAGGTCCGAAAGTAATCGAGTTTAATGCGAGGTTTGGAGATCCAGAAACACAGGTTGTTCTTCCACGTATGCAAGATGACTTGGCGGAAGTTCTTTTACATGTATTAGAAAAAAAGAATTACACAATTGAATGGAATAATTCGGCAGTAGTAGGAGTTGTACTAGCGGCAAAAGGATATCCTGAGGCATATGAAAAAGGAGAGCTAATTGAAGGATTAGAATCAATCGATGATGCGTTGGTTTTTCATGCTGGTACAGAAAAACATAATGATAAGATAATCACAAATGGCGGTAGAGTGTTGCTGTTAGCGGCAGAAGCGGATGGTTTGTCTGAAGCATACGACAAAGTGTACAAAGAAATAACAAAAATAAAAAGCAGCGCCCTCTTTTATCGAAAAGACATTGGCCATAAGGCTATCGAGGGCGTTTCCTCTTAATAAAAACAAACAGTAACGCAACGATACTTCCGATTAAAGCGATTAACACAAAAGACATATCTGTAAGATATTCAAGCATCACTTTACACTCCTTTCTAATGAAGCCAGGCTCGGATTAGAGCCTGGCGAATTTTTTAAGAAGGATTATATGTTTCTTCGTCACCTTCACACACAAATTCATCGCAATGGAAATTGTCATACTCGAATTCTTCATCATAACGATAGTCTTGGTAACGATCAAATAAATCTGTTAATGGGCAATATCTTAAAATACCTTCTGCTACTTTCATTGCCCCTAGCATAGCAACTAAAATGTACGAATCGCGATATGGTCTTCTTACCATTTTGCTTGTGATCCAAGCTAAAATAGTTAAACCTCCAGTTATACGTACAAGTGCATTAATAATACCGATATTCGGTCTCATAAAGAACTCCTCCTTATTGTTAAGTGTTAAAATTCGCGGTTGATTTCCGCGCATATCTTCGCTTTCCGCGGGCGGGTCGGGAGCCTCCTCGTCGCTTCCGCTCCTGTGGGGTCTCCCGTTTCCCGCTTCTCCCGCAGGAGTCTCCGATATGCGCTCCAATCACCAGCTAGAATGACAAAAAACTTTAGTAGAGAATATTTTTTTAAAATTCCAACAAATTGTAATTCGTTAATGCATGAATAGGTTAATTATGGTACGATTGAAAGAAGAGGTTATATTAAAATAACTTTCATTTGTACGTTTTTCAGGAGATGAGCAATTATGGAACAAAAATATAAATGGCCGAATAAAAAAATACGTGAGCATGTAGCTGTCATTGACGGCGTAAAAGCACCTACAATTGTTTTGCAAAACGCCACCTACTTAAATGTGTTTTTAAAAAGATGGCTTCAAGCAAACATTTGGATTTATGAAGATCGCATTATTTATGTAGGTGAAGCACTTCCTTCGAATGACAAAAATACAGAATATGTGGACTGCTCAACTTACTTTTTAGTACCAGGTTATATTGAGCCTCATGTTCATCCTTTTCAGTTATATAATCCCCTTAGTTTTGGACAATATGCATCCCTTTCTGGAACAACTACAGTCGTAAATGATAACTTGGTGCTCGCTTTACAATTGAGAAAAAAGAAAGCGTTTTCTTTTATAAGAGAGATGAATCGATTACCTGTAACTACTTATTGGTGGAGCCGTTTTGATGCGCAAACAGAGATTAAAAAGGAAGAAGAAATTTTTTCGACACCTAACATAAAAGATTGGTTAGACCAAGACTCTGTTTTACAAGGTGGCGAATTAACAAGTTGGCCAAAGCTGATGGATGGAGACGATTTAATTTTAGAATGGATTCAAGAAACGAAAAGAAGAAGAAAGCCAGTAGAAGGACACTTACCAGGTGCCTCGGAAAAAACGTTAACGAAAATGAAATTATTTGGTGTGGATAGTGACCACGAATCGATGACCGGTGAAGATGTAAAAAAGCGTATAAGTCAAGGGTATAGTACAGCTCTACGTTTTTCGTCCATACGTCCTGATTTACCGAATATAATCGAAGAATTAGAACAGATGGATATTCCGTATTACGACCATTCGTTTTTTACAACAGATGGATCGACACCAAATTTCTATAAAGAAGGTATTTTAGATGCTATGATTAATATTGCAATAGAAAAAGGAGTAAATCCTATCGAGGCATATAAAATGGCTACCTTTAATACAGCGAAACATTTTAACATTGATCATTTACATGGCAGCATTGCACCTGGCAGAATAGCACATATCAATATACTTGAAAGTAAAACAAATGCTACACCAAGAGCTGTACTTGCATCAGGCAAATGGATGAAGAAGTTTGATCAGACTCTAGAATATCCATTGAATAGCAATCTGGATTGGAAGAGCTTTGACCTAGGTCCACTAGATTTAAGTTGGGACTTAACAATAGATGATTTACAGTTCTCCATGGCACTTGGCCTACAAATGGTAAACGAAGTAATTATGAAACCATACTCTGTAAATGTAGATGTTAGTGGGGAAAAATTAAATCTAGAAGATGATCAATCTTTCCTAATGCTAATAGATCGAAATGGTCAATGGCGTGTAAACACGATAATAAAAGGATTTAGTCATAAAGTGAGTGGACTTGTTAGTTCCTATTCCAATACTGGAGACATCATTATAATCGGTAAAAATAAAGAAGATATGCTATTTGCTTTTGAAAGAATGAAAGCGATTGGAGGCGGCATTGTTCTAGCCGAAAATCAAGAAATTGTGTGTGAAATCTCTCTCCCTATTGGAGGCATGATGTCTGAAGAAGAAATGCCAAAGTTAATAGAAGAGGAAGAAGTATTACGTCAACAATTAATGAAAAGAGGATATAAGTTCAACGACCCTGTTTATACGTTGCTGTTTTTATCGTCCACTCATTTACCGTATATACGAATTACACCAGTAGGAATATACGACGTTATGAATAAAACAGTACTCTTTCCGTCTGTAATGCGTTAAAATATGAAAGTATAATGGGGATAAAGGTTGGGAGAATATGAAAAAATATAGTTATTTATTACTATCAATTTTACTAACAATAGTACTTGTAGGCTGTAAATCCGAAGAAAGTGTAACAGAAAACAACGAAGAACAGATAACACCTGTGGAAGAAATAGAAGAGGAAGAAATAATCGAAGAACCAAGTGGAATTACTGCACCATTAACTGGATTGGAAGTAGATGAGGAAGTAACTAAACGACCAATCGCTGTAGTTATTAACAATGACGTTAAAGCTAGACCACAATCGGGTCTTTATAAAGCTGATGTGGTGGTGGAAATATTATCTGAAGGTGATATTACTAGGCTTATTGCCATTTATCAAAGTGAACTACCTGAAAAAGTCGGGCCAGTAAGAAGTGCCAGAGACTATTTTTTAGATATTGCTAAACCATATAATCCTATCTTTGTAGCACATGGCTATAGTCCAGCTGCAAAGCAACGTTTAGATGCAGGAGAATTAGATTCCATCAACGGAATGTTGTATGATGGCACATTATTTAAGAGAGCATCTTTCCGTCAAGCCCCACATAACTCGTATATCTCTTTCGAGAATATTGAAAAAGGTGCGTCTGAATTAGGGTTTAATATGGAAGGAGAAACGACTCCTTATTTGTTCCTATCGCAAAATGAAGAACAAGAGTTGAATGGAGTAGAAATAAATAAAGTAAAGATAAACTATTCTACACGCCTTGTCGCACAAGTTGCTTACGAGTATAGTAAAGAAGATGAGCTTTTTCAACGATACAGCGGTGGTGAAAGAACAAAAGACTTAGAAACGTTAGAAGATGTTGTAGCTCAAAATATATTTATAATAGAAACAGCACATGAAGTAGTAGATAAAGTTGGACGACGAGAGATAAATTTAACAGCTGGTGGCCGTGCTGTATTAATTCAACAAGGTAAACGTTATGAACTTGAATGGAAAGAAGATAATGGAAGGTTAATTCCTGTAAAAGATGGTCAACCTGTCCCATTTACCCCAGGGAAAACGTGGGTTAACATAGTTCCATCTTTAGATTTCGTTCATTATGAATAAAGGAGTTGTAAAGTAATGCAAATTAATAAGCTGCGTGGAAGAGAACTCGATCAATTATTTGAGGCAGTTCTTTCATTAAAAGATGTAGAAGAATGTTATCGTTTTTTTGATGACCTTTGCACAATGAATGAAATTCAATCTTTAGCACAACGTCTGGAAGTAGCAAGAATGCTTCGCGATGGATTTACCTATCATAAAATAGAAACAGAAACGGGAGCAAGTACAGCAACAATTTCTCGTGTGAAAAGATGCTTAAATTACGGCAATGACGCATACGAAATGGCCCTAGAAAGAATTACGGATACAGAAGAAAAATAAAAAATGGATGTTCACTAGATTATCAGGTGAACATCCATTTTTTAGTTCGTATATCTACATCATTTAAAGGTATGGATTGGAATGTTGTTTTGTTTTTACATCATCTACGTCATATGCATCGGTTGTGTCTGTTAAACCTTTTCTTTTTTGCTTGTTTACATAGTCAACGATTGCTCCAAATACGAGTAAGGCTAAAAAGCCAATGACGAACCAAGCCCAAATAGGCATTTTCAACACCTCCTGATATAACAGTATGGTTGTATGTTTTTATGTATACCCGAATACAGAAAGATGAAACTTTTGGTAGGGGGTTAAGGAAATATTATGCAAATATTTAGCGACAGGGTAAAGGTGTTAAGGTGTAGCGTAAAGTTGAGGGAGTGTAGTAAAAAAAGAAACGAGGTGTAGCATAAATTACTCAAAGTGTAACAAAAAATCTATTAATACGAACCCCAAATACTAAAAACATTAACAAACCAATTAAAACTACTCACCCAAAGCCACCCGGGTAGTAATCCGGCACCAAAACAGTAACAACCATTAAAAAACTCATCATATTTCCTCAACCATTCCCTTTTTCGCCTTCCCTTAATTTTGATATAATGAAAAAATGGAATAAGAATTGGAGGAAGACTTTCTTTATGTATAATGTACGGGAATGGAGACACATTTTTAAATTAGATCCAAACAAACCAATGGACGACAAAACATTAGAACAAATATGTGAATCAGGTACAGATGCTATCATAGTTGGCGGAACTGACGGAGTTACGATTGATAATGTTCTCCATTTAATGAGCAGCATTCGCAGATATACGGTGCCATGTGTTCTAGAAGTATCAAACATAGAATCCGTTACACCGGGATTTGACTTTTATTTTATCCCTACCGTCCTCAATAGCCCTAATCCTGAATGGATTGTAGGACTACATCAACAAGCACTAAAGGAATACGGTGATGTGATGGATTGGGACGAAGTGATGACGGAAGGTTACTGCATTTTAAACCCCGACTGCAAAGCAGCAAAATTAACCAATGCACAAACAGACCTTTCCGAAGAGGACGTAATAGCGTATGCTAGACTTTCTGAAAAGGTGTTCAAGCTCCCGATTTTCTATCTAGAATATAGTGGAACATATGGGGACGTACAGCTTGTAAAAAAAATTAGCGCCACACTAGATGAAGCACAGCTTTTTTACGGTGGAGGCATTACAGATTCTGAAAAAGCAAAAGAAATGGCCGAGCACGCAGACACAATAGTCGTCGGTAACCTTATTTACGATAATTTAGAAGAAGCATTAAAAACTGTACAAGTAGCAAAAGAGCAGGTTTTATAATATAATAAGAACAAATGTTTGTATAAGGCGGTGGGAGTAAACATGCAATATATTAGTCAACGTTTATTAGATGGATTAAACCCGATGCAACAAGAGGCTGTAAGAACAACTGATGGGCCTCTTTTAATTATGGCCGGTGCAGGTAGTGGAAAAACACGCGTATTAACACATAGAATCGCCTACTTAATGGCAGAAAAAGAAGTGCCACCTTGGAATATTTTAGCGATTACTTTCACGAACAAAGCAGCAAGAGAAATGAAGGAACGTATTAAAACGATAGTGGGCGGATCCGTAGCAGAAGAAATATGGATCTCTACCTTCCATTCCATGTGTGTAAGAATTTTACGTCGAGACATAGATCGAATTGGAATGAATCGTAACTTTACTATTTTAGATACAACTGACCAATTGTCTGTTATTAAAAATATCTTAAAAGATCGCAACTTAGACCCGAAAAAACACGAACCTCGCTCTATTTTAGGTTCCATCAGCTCAGCGAAAAACGAACTGATAACTCCGGAGCAATTTGCTAAACAAGCACTCGATTTTTATACGGAAACGGTTAGCAACGTTTATACAGAATACCAAAAGCGCTTAAAGAAAAACCAAGCGTTAGACTTTGATGACCTTATTATGACAACGATTCATTTATTCGAGCGAGTTCCAGAAGTACTAGAGTATTACCAACGTAAATTCCAATACATCCATGTAGATGAGTATCAAGATACGAACCATGCTCAATATAAACTGGTTAAATTACTAGGCGATCGCTTGAAAAATGTATGTGTAGTAGGAGACTCGGATCAGTCTATTTATAGATGGCGTGGAGCAGATATTGCAAATATCCTTTCTTTTGAAAAAGATTATCCAAACGCCCAAACAGTTTTACTAGAACAAAACTACCGTTCAACGAAACGCATTCTCGAAGCTGCAAACAAAGTAATTGAAAACAACATGAACCGTAAAGCGAAAAAACTATGGACAGATAACGCAGAAGGAAACAAAATTGTTTACTATCACGCGGACTCAGAAAATGCAGAGTCACAATTCGTTGTAGGGAAAATTAAAGAATATTTACAAAAAGATCCAACCAAAAAACTAACTGACTTTGCGATTTTATACAGAACAAACGCCCAATCACGTGTAATGGAGGAAACATTAGTTAAATCTAACATTAACTACACGATTGTCGGCGGAACAAAGTTCTACGATCGTAAAGAAATTAAAGACATTCTAGCTTATTTACGATTAATTGCGAATCCTGACGATGACATTAGTTTAATGCGTGTTGTTAACGTTCCTAAAAGAGGAATTGGAACGACATCTGTTGATAAAGTAGCTAACTATGCACAAAACCATGATATCTCAATGTTTCAGGCATTGGCGGAAGTAGATCTAATCGGTGTAAGTGGTAAGGCAACCTCATCATTAAAAGAGTTTTACTCGCTCATTAACAATTACACACAAATGCAAGAATACTTATCTGTAACAGAGCTAGTGGATGAAGTGTTGGATAAAGCTGGTTACCGCGAAATGTTAATTCAAGAAAAAACGATAGAAGCACAAAGCAGGCTAGAAAATATTGAAGAGTTTTTATCTGTTACGAAAAACTTTGAAGAAAAAAATGATGACAAAACTTTAGTAGGATTTTTAACAGATTTAGCTCTAATAGCAGATATTGACCAATTAGGGGAAGATAAAACAGAAGAGAAAGAGTTTATTACATTAATGACTCTTCATGCAGCGAAAGGGCTAGAGTTCCCAATTGTATTTTTAATCGGCTTAGAAGAAGGGGTATTCCCACATAGTCGCTCGCTATTTGAAGAAGCAGAGATGGAAGAAGAACGCCGCTTAGCATACGTAGGAATAACAAGAGCGGAAGAACAACTATTCATTTCCAATGCACAAATGCGTACGCTGTTCGGTCGTACAAGCATGAATCCTCCTTCTCGTTTTATAAAAGAAATACCACAAGAATTGTTAGAAGATGTATTGGCATTAGAAAAGGAAAAGATAAGTAAACCATCACCCTTTGGATCAATGGCACGCTCACCGTTTGGACAGTCTCCGGCAAGAACTACAAGTCCTATAGCAGCAAGAAAGCCAACGCCGTCTCCCAAAACGACAGGTGGAGATACACTTGATTGGAACGTAGGCGACAAAGCATCCCATGGGAAGTGGGGCACTGGCACAGTTGTTAGTGTAAAAGGAGAAGGAGAAAGCAAAGAATTAGACATTGCCTTCCCAAGTCCAATTGGTATCAAACGACTATTAGCCAAGTTTGCACCAATTACGAAAGAATAAGCTAATATAGGTTGTCCTCTTTTCTTTTTCCAAGGAGGACAACCATACTCCTTA
Organism: Bacillus alkalisoli; assembly: GCF_002797415.1. Classification (GTDB taxonomy): domain Bacteria; phylum Bacillota; class Bacilli; order Bacillales; family Bacillaceae_I; genus Bacillus_CD; species Bacillus_CD alkalisoli. Next base: position 3,678,147 of record NZ_KZ454944.1, on the reverse strand, counting down.
TGACGAAAGGAATGGCAAGATGGATAACAAAACAGAAAGTCGCATGAGAGAACTCCATGATAGACTTAATCAGTACAATTACGAATACCATGTGATAGACAAACCATCTGTCTCAGATGCGGAATATGATTCATTACTAAATGAACTAATCCAATTAGAACAACAGTATCCAGAATTAAAACTACCAGACTCACCAACTCAACGTGTTGGTGGAAACGTGTTAGATATGTTCGAGAAAGTGCAACACCGCACACCGATGTTAAGTCTAGGAAATGCATTTAATGAAGATGACTTACGAGACTTCGATAGAAAAGTAAAACAAGCTGTTGGTGAGGATGTTTCTTATGTATGCGAGCTTAAGATTGATGGGCTAGCTGTATCATTGCGATATGAAGATGGTCTTTTTGTATTAGGGGCTACAAGAGGCGACGGCACCACAGGGGAAGATATCACGATGAACTTAAAGACGATACGCTCGATTCCTTTAAGGCTAAAGGAAACTGTATCTTTAGAAGTCCGTGGGGAAGCGTTCATGCCAAAAAACTCATTCATAGCGCTTAATGAAGCAAAAATGCAAAGAGAAGAAGAGCCATTCGCTAACCCTCGCAATGCTGCGGCAGGTTCTTTAAGGCAACTAGATCCAAAGATTGCTTCTAAGAGAAACTTAGATGTATTTATTTATAGTATGGCAAATGCGGAAGACCTCGATATGAATTCCCATAGCCAAGCTTTAGATTACATTGAAATATTAGGATTCAAAACGAATAAAGAGCTCGTTACTTGTTCAAGTATTGAGGAAGTTATTGAATATGTAACGGGTTGGCATGAGAAGCGTCCAGATTTACCATACGATATAGATGGTATCGTAATCAAAGTGGACTCGATAGAGCAGCAAGAACAATTAGGTTTCACAGCTAAAAGTCCGAGATGGGCGGTTGCTTATAAATTCCCTGCAGAAGAAGTGTCGACAAGACTTTTAGATATAGAGTTAAACATTGGAAGAACAGGTGTTGTTACGCCAACAGCTATATTAGAACCAGTTCGAGTAGCTGGAACGACTGTACAGCGTGCTTCTTTACATAACGAAGATCTTATTCGAGAAAAAGATATTAAAATAGGGGATTACGTTGTTGTAAAAAAAGCTGGTGATATTATTCCTGAAGTGGTAAATGTATTAGTAGAAAAAAGAACAGGTGAAGAGAAAGACTTCGCGATGCCAACACATTGCCCAGAATGTGAAAGTGACTTAGTTCGTATTGAAGGAGAAGTAGCACTTCGCTGTATTAATCCTAAATGTCCAGCTCAAATTCGTGAAGGGCTCATCCATTTTGTTTCTAGAAATGCCATGAATATTGACGGTCTTGGAGAAAGAGTAATTGCGCAACTCTTCCAAGAGAAATTAATTGAAGATGTAGCAGACCTTTATCGATTAACGAAAGAACAATTAGTTGCATTAGAAAGAATGGGAGAAAAATCAGCAGATAACTTACTCTCGGCTATAGAGAAAACGAAGAATAACTCGTTAGAGAGACTGCTTTTTGGATTAGGGATAAGATTAGTTGGGGCAAAGGCAGCCAAAACATTAGCGCAACACTTCGGCAATATGGATGGCTTAATGCAAGCTTCGAAGGAAGAGCTAGTGGCGATTCACGAGATTGGTGACAAAATGGCAGATTCAGTGGTGACATTTTTTGAACAACCAGAAGTAGAACAATTAATAGCAGAATTAAAAGAATTAGGCTTAAATACGGAATACAAAGGACCTAAGCCTGTTAGTGCAGAAGATGTGGATTCAGTTTTTGCTGGCAAAACAGTCGTATTAACTGGTAAGCTAATAGAGATGAAACGTAATGACGCGAAAGAAGCTATTGAACGCTTAGGTGGAAAAGTGACGGGTAGTGTTAGTAAAAGTACAGACCTAGTCATCGCAGGGGAAGATGCAGGTTCAAAACTTTCCAAAGCTACCGAGCTAGGAATTGAAGTTTGGGATGAAGCAAGAATGTTACAAGAAATAAAATCATAAGAGGTGTTGAAGGTGAATAGGTATATAACCGTTCTCCTTGGTGCTTCTCTTTTGTTAACTGGATGTATACCTGGTTTTGAAAAACAAGAAGAGGTTATACAAGATCCATTACAGGAAGAGGCAGAAAGAGCAATTGTTCCGCGGTATAAAATATCAGATGAATATTACCAAACAATCTTACCGTTTAAACCAGGACAAACACGTGGTCAAGTAGTGCCAAGGCTAGGTAGTAGATATGATGTAGATGAGTTTGAAACAGGTTTAATGAGACATTCATTGACGCAATTTCCGTCATCTACTTATCTTTATCAAGATGGTCAAACAATAAGTAGAAATGCTGTCAGTGCTTGGTTAAGTCGCAATGAAGGTGAAGAAAGTTTAGGTTTAAATCCTCCTCTTAAAATAGGGGGAAATGACCAAGAAACAAATGAAAGTAGTCCAATTATCTTAGCTCATATATTAGAACAAAATTATTTAGTAAGAAAAAATGACGGGGCAGTAGAATTAGGTGGCGTTACCATTGGTTTAGCGCTTAACACCGTTCATAGTTATGAAATGGTGTTAGAAAGTGGAGTGCCAGTTGCAAGAGATTATGATATACCAGATAACCGTATAGAGTCAGAAGGCAGAAGGATGGCTGAGGAAATCGTTGCACGTGTAAGAAATGAAGTTGGTAGTGGCATCCCAATAATGGTGGCACTGTATAAACAAAGTCCAAATACTTCAATTGTTCCCGGTACGTTTATAGCAAAAGCTACAGTTGGAGAAAATAGTGCAAGTGTCGGAAGATGGGAAACGATAAATGAAAGTTATCAATATTTTCCTTCATCCGCTGCAATGAGAGATTTTCGTGATGATGCAGTAAGGTTTCAGAACTTTAAGGCCGACATTGAAGATTATTTTCCAAATCATACCGGTGTAGTTGGTACTGGACACTTTATTGAAGAGGATTTACAAAGTTTAACAATTAGAATAAATATGGATTACCACGGTAAAGCCGAGTTAATTGGTTTTACTCAATACGTAACAAGTCTAGTATTAGAACATTTCCCAGCTCACATCAATCTACAACTGTCTATCATGTCCATCAAAGGACCTGAAGCCTTAATCGTAAGAGATGCTGGAGCAGAAAAACCATTTGTGCATATTTATTAATCATTGAATTAAAATTGAATTAAAAGAGGGACTTTTGAAATATGAAAGTCTCTCTCATTTTTATAGAGAATAAAGTAGATGTTCGTGGCAGGCATGAAACTCCTGCGGGAAAAGCGTGACAAGGGAGACCCCACAGGCGCTTGCGCCGAGGAGGCTCCCGCGTCCGCCCGCGGAAAGCGAATGCCTGCCACGAACATCTACGATTAGCAGCGGAAAATTACTTTTCTAGTATAATAATTGTATAATTATAAACATTCTTAACTAATTACATAAAACCATAAAAAAACTATCAAACTATTTTGCTAAACAATATTTGAAAGGTTAGGATTTATAAGGTAGAATGAGAATTGTGTGCAAGCGCTTTATAATGTATAAGGAGGCGAATGTAATGGTATTACCTTACAAACATGAACCATTTACTGATTTCACTAATGAGGAAAACAAGAAAGCTTATTTAGAAGGCTTAAAACTTGTAGAATCTTATTTAGGACAAGATTATCCTTTAGTAATTGGAGGCGAGCGTGTTACGACTGATGAAAAAATCGTATCCGTGAACCCAGCGAATAAAGAAGAGGTTATTGGTCGTGTATCAAAAGCGAACCAAGAGCTAGCTGAAAAAGCAATGCAAATTGCGGATGAAACATTTAACACTTGGCGTAAAACAAAGCCGGAAATGAGAGCTGATATCTTATTCCGCGCAGCAGCGATCATTCGTCGTCGTAAGGATGAATTCTCTGCTCTTTTAACAAAAGAAGCAGGTAAACCTTGGAATGAGGCAGATGCAGATACTGCAGAAGCTATCGATTTCTTAGAGTTTTATGCTCGTCAAATGTTAAAAATTAAAGATGGTGTTCCAGTAGAAAGTCGTCCTGGTGAATACAACCGTTACGGATATGTTCCACTAGGTGTTGGTGTAATTATTTCTCCTTGGAACTTCCCATTTGCAATCATGGCTGGTACAGCAGTAGCAGCAATCGTAACAGGTAACACTGTATTATTAAAACCAGCTTCTACAACTCCAATTGTAGCAGCTAAATTCGTAGAAGTGATGGAAGAAGCAGGATTACCTGCCGGTGTACTAAACTTCATCCCAGGTAGTGGAGCAGAAGTTGGGGACTACTTAGTAGACCACCCACGTACTCGTTTTATCTCTTTCACAGGATCTCGTGATGTTGGATTACGTATTTATGAGCGTGCTTCTAAAGTAAACCCTGGCCAAATTTGGTTAAAGCGTGTAATCGCTGAAATGGGCGGAAAAGACACTATCGTAGTAGATAAAGAGGGCGATTTAGAATTAGCTGCTCAATCTATCGTAAAATCTGCGTTCGGTTTCTCTGGACAAAAATGTTCTGCATGTTCTCGTGCGGTAATCGTAGAAGATGTATATGATCAAGTATTAGCTCGTGCTGTTGAGTTAACAAAAGAATTAGTAGTTGGCGATCCAACAGACCCTTCGAACTACATGGGCCCTGTAATTGACCAAGCTGCATTCGATAAAATTATGAGCTATGTAGAAATCGGAAAAGAAGAAGGCCGCTTAATGGCTGGTGGAGAAGGAGATAGCTCTAAAGGTTTCTTTGTTCAACCAACTATCATTGCGGATGTAGAGCCGAAAGCTCGCTTAATGCAAGAAGAAATCTTCGGACCTGTTGTAGCATTCTCTAAAGCAAAAGACTTTGATCATGCTTTAGAAATCGCAAACAACACTGAGTATGGTTTAACTGGTGCTGTTATCACGAACAACCGTGACCATATTGAACAAGCTCGCGAAGACTTCCACGTAGGTAACCTTTACTTCAATCGTGGTTGTACAGGTGCAATCGTTGGATACCAACCATTTGGTGGATTCAACATGTCTGGTACTGACTCTAAAGCTGGTGGCCCGGACTACCTATTATTACACATGCAAGCTAAAACAACTTCAGAGACGTTATAATATAATGAAGCCCATTACCTTATTTGGAGGTAGTGGGCTTTTATTATGGTCAGAGAGTGAAATTGAAACACAAGTCAGCAGGATTGAAACACAACCAGTAGAAATTGAAACAGAAAGTGATCAAATTGAAACACAAACAAGTGTCAGATGAAGGATTGAAACAAAAGGAGCAAAGATTGAAACACAACCACTTAAAATTGAAACACAAAGCCAGTGGATTGAAACATAAAGTCCAAAATAACAAAAAAGGTTATGCCAAGGCACTGCTCAGCATAACCTTTTTTACTTATTTTGTTTCCTCTTCTAACGTATCTTCCATCTCTTTAAAGCCTTCACGTACTTTTTTACGTGGGAAGTTTGTTAAATAAGACACAACAATTACTGCAATGGTTGCAAGGACAAAACCGGGAACCATTTCGTACATCCAACCACTTAATGATTGTCCATCTATTTCAATTGGAGCGTAAATCCAGAATAGTACCGTTAACGCACCTGTTAACATACCAGCTAAAGCACCCCAGCGATTCATTCGCTTCCAGTACAAGCTTAAAATGATAACTGGTCCAAATGCAGCACCAAATCCAGCCCACGCATTACCAACAAGGTTTAAGATAGTGTCGTTTGGTGTATAAGATAACATAATCGCAACTAAAGCGACGATCAATACCGAAATACGACCTGCTAAAACTAACTCTTTATCCGTTGCTTCTTTTCTTAAAAATGTTTTATAAAAATCTTCTGTAAGGGCACTTGATGTAACTAGTAATTGAGAAGAAATTGTACTCATGATTGCTGCTAAAATGGCTGCAAGTAAAAACCCTCCAATTATGGGATCAAACAATATTTGCGATAACACAATAAAGATTGTTTCCGCATCATCATTGGAAAAGCTTACCCCAGTTTGGGATACATAAGCAATACCGACAAGACCAGTAGCCATCGCACCAATGATAGAAACCGTCATCCAGCTAATACCGATACGTCGTGCAGCTTTTAAGTCTTTCACATTTTTTATTGCCATAAATCGAACAATAATATGTGGCTGACCGAAGTAACCTAAGCCCCATGCTAATAAAGAAATAATTCCTAAAACAGTCATTCCCGAAAATAAATTCAGGTACGAAGGATCAATTGCACGGATTTCATCAAATGTTTGTGCAGGACCACCAAGGTGTGTAAAAGCTACGATTGGGACTAGTACGAGTGCTAAGAACATAATACACCCTTGAACAAAGTCTGTTAAACTAACAGCTAAAAATCCACCAAATAAAGTATAGGCAACAACTACACCTGCAGTTACAAATAAGCCTACTTTATAGTCCATATTAAATGCACTATTAAACAATGTCCCGCCTGCTACTAAACCCGAAGATGTGTATAAAGTAAAGAAAATAATAATAACGACCGCAGATACGAAACGTAGTAATCGAGTACCGTCAAAGAAACGGTTTTCAAAGAAATCTGGGATTGTAATAGAATCGTTCGCTACTTCTGTGTAAGTACGAAGACGTGGGGCAACGATAATATAGTTCAAATACGCACCGATTGTTAAACCGATTGCAATCCAAATGCTTGATATACCAGAAACATACATCGCACCTGGAAGACCCATTAACATCCAACCACTCATGTCAGATGCTCCAGCCGATAATGCTGTAACCCCTGGACCAAGACGGCGTCCACCAAGCATATAACCGGACAGGTCACTTGTAGATTTTTTATACGCGTATAATCCAATCCCTAACATGGCAATGAAGTATAACGCTAATGAAATAAAGGTACCAGTATCCATAAAACCAACTCCCTATTATCTATCTATTTTGCGACATTTCCTTGCGTTCGAAATATCGCTAACTGGCTACGGTTATATAACCTAACAAAGTTTTCCCTTTTATTCAAGTGATTAAACCGTTTCCTTCGTTCAAGATTTCCCAGTTCATCCGTTGCTACTATAGGCATAAAGCACTCTTGAAAAATAATAAAAGTAAAACTATTCTGAATATTATAACGAACTTTTTCGTTCAAATATTCTACTATTTATATAGAAGAAATACGAATCTTTTTTGAGTGGAATTCCGTCTGCGTTGCTAGTTGCATGAAAAGTTTAGTATTATTAGTATATTATTCATATCTGAACATACCGAGGTGAAAAGGATGTCCCGTATTTCTAAAGATCAAGTAAATCATGTTGCTAATTTAGCGCGACTTGCCATCTCAGAAGAAGAGGCAGAAATGTTTACAAAGCAATTAGATGCCATCATTACTTTCGCTGAAAAGTTGAATGAATTAGATACAGAAGATGTACAACCAACATCACACGTATTACATATGAAAAATGTAATGAGAGAAGATGTTGTAAGTAGCGGCTTACCAATTAAAGAAGTGTTAAAAAATGCCCCTGACCATAAAGATGGGCAAATTCGCGTTCCAACAATCATTGAGCAGTAAGGAGGGGTAGTAGTGTCATTATTTGATAAAAAAATATCTGAACTACATAGTTTAATTCATAAAAAAGAAATCTCTATTACAGACTTAGTAGACGAGTCTTATAAAAGAATTCAGGAAGTCGATGGTAAAGTACAAGCATTCCTATCATTAGATGAAGAGAATGCTAGAAGTTATGCGAAAGCTTTAGATGAAACGATTGGTCTAGATAAAGAACATGGCTTACTGTTCGGACTACCAATCGGTATTAAGGACAATATTGTTACAAAAGGAATTCGTACTACTTGTGCGAGTAAAATATTAGCAGACTTCGATCCAGTCTACGATGCGACAGTTGTAGAGAAATTAAAAGCAGCCCAAACCATTACAATCGGGAAAATCAATATGGATGAATTTGGTATGGGGTCTTCGAATGAAAATTCTGCATTTGCTACAACGCGCAACCCATGGGATTTAGACAGAGTTCCAGGGGGATCTAGTGGTGGTTCTGCTGCCGCAGTTGCAGCTGGGGAAGTGTTTTTCTCACTTGGAACTGATACGGGTGGCTCTATCCGTCAGCCAGCGGCATTTTGTGGGGTGGTTGGTTTAAAACCTACTTATGGACGTGTATCTCGCTATGGCTTAGTAGCTTTTGCGTCAAGTTTAGACCAAATTGGCCCAATAACAAGAACTGTGGAAGATAATGCATACTTGCTTCAAGCGATATCTGGAATAGACCCGATGGATTCGACGTCTGCTAATGCAGATGTGCCGGATTTTCTATCAGGCTTAACTGGTGATGTGAGTGGGTTGAAAATCGCCGTTCCGAAAGAGTATTTAGGAGAAGGTGTAACAGAAGAGGTTCGTCAGTCTGTATTAGATGCGTTAAAAGTGTTAGAAGGTCTTGGAGCAACGTGGGAAGAGGTTTCGTTGCCACATTCCAAATATGCTTTAGCGACGTATTATTTATTGTCATCTTCGGAGGCTTCTGCGAACTTAGCTCGCTTTGACGGTGTTCGATACGGATACCGAACCGACAATGCGAAAAACTTACTAGAAATGTATAAGAACACTCGTAGCGAAGGCTTTGGACCGGAAGTAAAGCGTCGTATTATGTTAGGTACATACGCTTTAAGTGCTGGGCACTATGATGCTTACTATATAAAAGCGCAAAAAGTGCGTACGTTAATAAAGCAAGACTTTGAAGAAGTTTTTGAGAAATACGATGTGATTGTTGGACCTACTACGCCTACACCTGCTTTTAAGGTTGGAGAGAAGATGGACGATCCAATGACAATGTATGCAAACGATATTTTAACCATTCCAGTGAACTTAGCAGGAGTGCCAGGAATTTCAGTACCGGCTGGATTCGTGGATGGGATGCCTGTTGGTCTACAAATTATCGGAAAGCATTTTGATGAGGCAATCATTTATCAGGTAGCACATGCTTTTGAGCAAGCAACAGATTATCATAAACAAAAGCCAAACTTGTAAGGGGTGAGAAATGTGGGTTTTGAAACAATTATTGGATTGGAAGTTCATGTAGAGCTTAAAACACGTTCGAAAATATTTTCAGCAAGTCCAAATGAATTCGGGGCTGAGCCAAACACGAATACAAGTGTTGTAGAATTAGGATATCCAGGTGTTTTACCTGTTTTAAATAAGCAAGCGGTGGAATTTGCGATGAAAGCCGCAATGGCACTAAACTGTGAAGTTGCAACAGATACGAAGTTTGACCGTAAAAATTACTTTTATCCAGATAACCCGAAAGCATACCAAATATCTCAGTTTGATAAGCCAATCGGAGAAAATGGCTGGATTGATATTGAAGTAAATGGAGAGAAAAAACGAATTGGCATTACTCGTCTTCATTTAGAAGAAGATGCAGGAAAATTAACACATACAAATGAAGGATATTCATTAGTCGATTTTAACCGTCAAGGTACGCCGTTAGTGGAAATTGTATCAGAGCCGGATATTCGTACACCTGAAGAAGCATATGCTTATTTAGAAAAATTAAAGTCCATTATCCAATATACAGGTGTATCAGATTGTAAGATGGAAGAAGGATCATTACGCTGTGATGCGAACATCTCACTACGTCCTGTTGGGCAAAAAGAGTTTGGGACGAAAACGGAATTGAAGAATTTAAACAGCTTTGCATTCGTTCAAAAAGGATTAGAGTTCGAAGAAAAGCGTCAAGCAGAAGTATTGAATGCAGGTCGAGAAATTCGCCAAGAAACTCGCCGTTATGACGAGGCAACGAAAACGACTATTTTAATGCGTGTAAAAGAAGGTTCGGACGACTATCGTTATTTCCCAGAACCGGATTTATTAGCGTTACATATTGATGATGAGTGGAAAGAAAGAGTGCGAAAGTCGATTCCCGTATTACCTGATGCTCGTAAAAAGAGATATATCGACGAGCTCGGCTTGCCAGCTTATGATGCCCAAGTATTAACGGTAACGAAAGAAATGGCAGATTTCTTTGAGGAAACGGTTGACAGTGGGGCAGATCCAAAACTTTCATCTAACTGGTTAATGGGAGAGGTTTCTGCGTATTTGAACGCCGAGGGCAAAGATCTTGAAGATACTTCGCTAACTCCTAGTGGATTAGCTGGTATGATTAAGCTGCTAGAAAAAGGTACTATTTCGTCTAAAATAGCGAAAAAGGTATTTAAAGAGTTAATTGAAAATGGTGGAGAGGCTGAAGAGATTGTAAAAGCAAAAGGCTTAGTCCAGATCTCGGATGAAGGTGCACTTCGTCAAATGGTTACGGACGCCCTTGATGCGAATCCGCAATCTGTGGAAGATTTTAAGGCGGGTAAAGAGAGAGCAATCGGCTTTTTAGTTGGTCAAATTATGAAAGCTTCAAAAGGTCAAGCGAACCCGCAGATGGTAAATGGGATTTTGTTAGAGGAAATGAAGAAGAGGTAAAAATATATACTAAGTTAGTTCGGTGTCCCTGCTCTCGATTGGAGCGGGGATTTTTAGTTTTAAGGAAATTATAGAATTTTTTCGGACGAGAAAAAAAGAGGAAGATGACCTTCATAAGTCGTATGAAGTTCATTTTGACCGAGCAAAAAACAGAAATTGAACTTGATAAGGCGTATGAAGTTCACTTTGGCCAAGAAAACAATAGAAAATAAACTTGATAAGGCTGATGAAGTTCACTTTGGCAAATACCTGACCACTTTTAGCCAAGCATCTAACAACCCCTAATCCCTAAAACTAAATCTCCCCAATCCCATTCATATACTCTTCCAAAGTAAGTCCACTATTAAACACTTCTGTTGCTAATTCCACACCAATATATCGAAAATGCCATGGTTCAAAAGCGTAGCCTGTTATATCGGTTTTTCCTTTAGGATAACGTAAAATAAAACCATATTCGTGTGCATGGCTAGCCAACCATTTACCTTCCTCAGTCTTCTCAAATTTTTCGGTTAACTGCAAGTTAACACTCTTAGCTGTTATATCCATTGCTAGTCCAGTCTGATGTTCGCTTGTACCAGGCCTAGCGACATATAACACCGCTTTTTCATAACCATAATTCTTAATTTCTTGATCAAATAACCATGATTGTGTTTCGTAAGATCTATAACCTGACCTAGCATAAAAAATAATATTCTCTGCTTCAGCACTATGGAACATTTTTTCTAATGCCTTAGATGCTTCTTTACGAAGTAGTGCATTTTCTACTTTTTTATCGCCGAAAGAAAACCGCACATTCGGACGTACAAGGTCATTAGGACGGTGATTTTTAGGTAATGCTCGTTGTTTATTTACGACAACTGCTACTGCAGTAGGATTAGATACTACAGGGATCGCTTCTTCCTTTGGTACGTCTTTCTTTTTAGGTTTTTCCTCTTGCTTCGGTTTCTCTTCTTCCTTAGGCTTATCTGCTGGAGTTGGCTTTACTTCGACAACTGGAGGAGATTCTACTATTTCACTCTCTAATTCCTCTTCCACTTTTACAACGAGAAATCCGTTCAGGTCATATCTTTTTGCATTTAACTCAATCGTTTTTTGTACGTGTTTCTCTACTAATAATTGCTCCTTTATTTCTACAGAATATAAATTTGAACATCCAGTTACAATTAGACATATTACAATAGATAAACCGAAATGATGAATTTTCAAAATGGCTCTCCTTTAAACTTATTCTTCCTTGTAATTTCATTATAAAATAATTTCCTAAATTTGAAACTTTTAAATTAATATTTCGTAATAAAGTAGAAAGGTTTTTACAATACTTTGTATAATTAGTAAAGGTAGGGAAATTTTTTTGAGTTTCGTTTAGTGAAAAACGAAATTATTACTTTCCAATTAAGTAGCATGTTTGTAATTTTGTTACTTACTGATTGATAAAAATTAGTTTCAACTCGTTTTTCGTAAAGTAATAGTACATTATGAAACTCTCTCAGGTAGGGAAAAATGCAATGAAAACATAAGTAGGAGAAGATGCGTATGACGTTGTTTGGCATGGACATGGTGAGCATTTATTTATGGTCATTAGTTATATTTGGGTGTTTTACATTGCTTTACATTTTACTAGGAGATATTCTTGATGGAATTTTTGGTGCAGTGGAGGCTGGTCCTTTTAATCCATCCGTTATTTTATCATTTTTTACGATCTTTTCTGCATCAGGATACATTTTAGAAAAGTTTATAGGAGTAAGTAGTGGTGTCACACTAATCATTTCTTCTATCATTTCACTATTTCTAGTAACGTTACTCTATCTTTTTGTTTTCATCCCACTTAAGTCAGCAGAAACGTCACTTGGATATTCAGATGAAGATTTAAAAGGGAAAGTAGGAAAAGTAATCATATCTATACCGGAAGATGGTTTTGGGGAAGTAGTTATGTCCATTGGTGGTAGTACGGTGAATCGATCGGCGCAAAGTTTTAACAATGTAGCGATTCCTTACGATACAGAAGTATTAATCATCGATGTTCAAAAAGGGGTAATTTTCGTTACTCCATATAATGAGTTTTTAGAGACAAATCAATAGGAGGGAAACACAATGGAAGCAGAAATTTTAATCATTATTGGTATTGTAGTCTTTTTACTTCTTGCACTAATTGGTGTATTTGTAGCAAGGTATAAGACAGTTGGTCCAGACGAAGCGTTAATCATAACAGGTAGCTACTTAGGTGGGAAAAATGTTCATGTAGACGAATCGGGAAATAAAATTAAAATCGTCCGAGGTGGCGGTGCATTTATCGTTCCAGTATTCCAACAAGCAGAACCACTAAGCTTACTATCTATTAAATTAGACGTAAGAACACCAGAGGTATATACAGAACAAGGTGTTCCAGTAATGGCAGACGGTACAGCGATTATTAAAATCGGTAACTCCATCGGTGACATTGCTACAGCTGCGGAGCAATTTTTAGGAAAAAGAAAAGAAGATTTAGAGAATGAAGCACGTGAAGTATTAGAAGGTCACTTACGTTCTATTCTTGGATCGATGACAGTAGAAGAAATCTACAAAAATCGTGAAAAATTCTCTCAAGAAGTTCAACGTGTTGCTTCACAAGACTTAGCAAAAATGGGTCTAATTATTGTATCTTTTACCATCCGTGATATTCGCGATAACAATGGATACTTAGAATCTCTTGGACGTCCACGTATTGCCCAAGTAAAACGTGACGCAGATATTGCAACAGCTGAAGCGGATAAAGAAACACGTATTAAACGTGCGGAAGCATCAAAGGATGCGCAACGTGCTGAGTTAGAACGTGCAACTGAAATTGCAGAAGCAGAGAAAATTAATCAGCTAAAAGTAGCAGAATATAGAAGAGAGCAAGACAGTGCCAAAGCACGTGCTGACCAAGCGTACCATTTAGAAGAAGCGCGTTCGAAGCAAGAAGTTACAGAGCAACAAATGCAAGTTCAAATTATTGAGCGTCAAAAACAAATTGAACTAGAAGAAAAAGAGATTCTTCGCCGTGAGCGTCAATATGATTCTGAAGTAAAGAAGAAAGCAGATGCGGATCGTTACGCTGTAGAGCAAGCAGCTGCGGCAGATAAAGCTCGTCAAATGGCAGAAGCCGATGCTCAAAAATACCGTATCGAAGCAATGGCAAAAGCAGAAGCAGAAAAAGTACGTATCGACGGTATCGCAAAAGCAGATGCAGAACGTGCGCAAGGGGAAACGCAAGCGGAGATTATCCGACTAAAAGGTTTAGCAGAAGCAGAAGCGAAAGAAAAGATTGCAGAAGCATTCGAGCAGTTCGGTCAAGCCGCAATTCTAGATATGATTTTAAAAATGCTTCCTGAATATGCAAAACAAGTTGCAAGCCCACTTAGCAACATCGACAAAATTACAGTTGTCGATACTGGTGGAAACGGTGAGAACAGCGGTGCTAACAAAATTACTGGTTACGCAACAAACTTAATGTCCACACTACAAGAATCATTAAAAGCTTCTTCTGGCATTGATGTAAAAGAGTTAATCGAAAACTTCTCTGGAAAAGCAAACGTGCGTGGCAGCATCGACTCGTTAACAAACGAAATCGCAGCCAAAAATGCAGTAAAACAAAACAGCACAGAGCCAACTGGCCAAGATAAGCAACAAGACTAATCAAATGCATAAGGCCACCAACGAACATCTTCTCGCTGGTGGCTTTAATTTTTAAATGGAAGATTTTCCCCCGACGAATTTCATCACTTTGCTACGAATACTATACTGTTTTCAGACATAATAATTGCTTTATACAGGCTATTTGAGCTAATATGTAATCTAGCGGATATTTATTCCCTTTATTTGGTATGAGGATGAGAAGACTGTATGATAAGCCGAAATTAAAAAATAGGATGATGAATACATGAAACGAGCACGAATTATATATAATCCTACATCTGGAAGAGAATTGTTTAAGAAGCATTTACCTGAAGTGTTGGCGATAATGGAACAAGCAGGCTACGAGACTTCTTGTCATGCGACAACGTGCTCAGGTGATGCGATTAGTGCAGCGAGAGTAGCAGTCGAGCGTAAGTATGACTTAGTAATCGCTGCAGGTGGAGACGGTACGATTAATGAAGTAATAAACGGTCTTGCAGAACAAGAATATCGACCAAAGATCGGAGTAATCCCTGTTGGTACGACTAACGACTTTGGACGTGCTCTTGGCTTGCCTCGTGAAGATATTTTAGAAGCTGCTAGATTGATTGCAAACGGGGTACCAATGCCCGTTGATATTGGAAAAGTGGTACAAGGTGATAGTCAGCAGTATTTTATTAACATTGCAGGTGGCGGAAAATTGACGGAACTAACATACGATGTACCAAGTAAGCTAAAAACAGCCATTGGTCAATTAGCATACTACTTAAAAGGTATCGAGATGTTACCTTCTATTAGGCCGTCAGATGTTTATATTGAATACGATGGAAAAGTGTACGAAGGGGAAATTATGTTATTTCTTGTATCACTAACCAATTCAGTAGGCGGTTTTGAAAAACTAGCACCAGATTCTTGTTTGAACGATGGAATGTTTGACCTTATTATCTTAAAAAAGGCGAACATCGCCGACTTTATTAAAGTAGCAACATTAGCTCTTCGTGGAGAGCATATTAAAGATTCACATATCATCTACACAAAAGCAAACCGTATCAAAATACAAACAAAAGAAAAAATGCAACTTAACTTAGATGGCGAATTCGGTGGCTTATTGCCAGGAGAATTCGAAAACCTATACAGACATGTAGAATTTATCGTATCGAAAGAAAGAGCAGAAAAATAAGAAATTGGGGACGGGGTTAGATTTCACATTCCAATGTGAAATCTAACCCCGTCCCCAATTTTCATCTTAGATTAGTCCTCACTCACATACGTTCCTCCAATAAAATCATGAATTGCTCTTTTATCATCGCGGAATATAACCATGAAGATACTAATGATAATACTTATGCCGAATGTAAGAAAAGTAAGGAGAAATCGGCCGACAAATTCACGTAAAATCATATTTGGAAATGTAACAAATTCATTGTCCTTATATCTACGTATTCTAATTTTGCAAATCCTTTTACCAATATCATAACCATGCCATAAAGAGGGCACAAGCGTTGAGTATGCGGTGTAAAGTAGTTGTACCATTAACCCTCTTAATAAATCACTTAACTGGTCGCTTGCCACAAAAGTAATAAATGTCAAAACAACACCAGTAACAATAAGTGAATCAAGCAAACTTGCTAAAAACCTAGCAGAAAAACGAGCGGGTCTTCTAATCTCCAAAAAGCTCACCTCCATGATAATCCGGTACGGGGTTTATTTCTCATTTATAAAGGAATGTGAAATCAAACCCCGTCCCCAGTTTACATCTACACACATCATGATAACATAAAAAAAGAGACGGAATTGATTTCACATAGACGAAACCGACCGTCATAACATATCTCTCAACCCTTCATCCATTTCGCAACGTCTTTTGCTTGATCAGTACCGACCTTTTGCAACTCATTCACTACTCGACCTTGCCTTTCAACGGAATGATTTTGACTTAACTTTGCAGTGGCTTCCACTCTGCTAATAGGAAGTTTAAAACAAACCAGTCCGTTATATAAGCCATCTAAGTAACTCGCAGATACATTTTCGAGCTTATAAGAGCTGTCCACTCCTTCATACTTATCAACCATTTTAGAAAGCAGTGCTTTAACCTCTTCAGCATCTTCTACTATCTCTACTTTTCCATAAACATGAACAGCTACGTAATTCCAAGTAGGTACCGCATCGGTTGTTTCATACCAAGATGGAGAAATATAACTATGTGGTCCATGAAAAATAGCTAACACTTCTTGTCCATCCAATTCTCTCCACTGTTTATTAGCACGTGCAAAATGACCAGATAAATAATTCTCTTCCCTATGTACCAGCAATGGTATGTGAGTTGCGGTTGGCACGCCATCTTTATAAGAAACTACAGTAGCAAACGAATTTTCCTCTATAACTTGAAACACGTTATCCTCATTTTCCAACCTATAATACTTCGGTGTATACATAATAATCATCCGCCAATCTTTAAAGTGTGAAATGGGGACGGGGTTTATTTCACATTATCGAATAACCTTCGTTAACTAATGTGTTTAGTTAAATGTGAAACGAACCCCGTCCCCATTTCACACCGAATTTTATTTTTAATATAATACGAAATTTAGAAACTTTTACATTATTATAACGTAAATATGACATAAGGTATCTTACAAAATAAAAGGAAGTGGCCGCGATGGATATTGCGTTATTGGCACTTGTTTTTCCGATTGTTTGGCTGTTATGTTTAATCGCCTTTTTATGGGTGTTTTTTGATGCACAAAAGAAACAAGGTACCAATATTGGTTGTATATGGGCATTAGTTGTACTAATTTTAGGACCGATTGGGCTTTTAGCATATTTGATTGTTAGAAACTTAGATATATAGGGGGATTTCAAATGGAAATATTTTTTCTATTATGGTGGGTTATCGGAATTGTAGCTTTATTTTGGGTTTACAATGATGCTGCCGATAAACGTGGCACAAACATTGGATGTTTATGGGCACTAATCGTCTTTATCCTTGGCCCTTTAGGTTTTATTGCGTATTTATTTGTTCGAAACGCAGATTAAATCATTTAGTGAACTGGAATGAACAGAGTGGAATATGGTACAATCGGATAAGCATTTTAACGTGAAGGAAGATCTGATATGAATACAACCATACCTCCAGTTCAGAAAAACGAATACTATCATGTGACATTTGAAGATTTGACACATGACGGAGCTGGGGTAGCTAAGATAGATGGCTATCCTATTTTTGTGTCTGGTGCTTTACCTGAAGAGGAAGCAAACATTAAAGTTATAAAAGTGAAAAAAGGATATGCCATTGGCCGCCTGATAGAAACATATAAAGAGAGTCCGTACCGTGTCGAAGCACCATGTCCAATCTATAAACAATGTGGCGGATGTCAGCTTCAACACTTAAGCTATGAAGGTCAATTAATAGCGAAAAGAAAGCAAGTACAAGACGTACTTGAGCGAATTGGTGGATTAAAAGATGTCCCAGTTCACCCTGTACTTGGCATGAGCGAACCGTGGCGTTACCGTAACAAGGCGCAAGTGCCTATTGGCGAGCGGGAAGGTGGTCTCGTGGCAGGTTTTTACCAACAGCGTACCCACGAAATCATTGAAATGAAAGAGTGTTTAATTCAACAAGAAAAGAACGATGAAGTCGTCCAAACAGTTAAAGCAATTTGCGAAAAATATGGCGTTAGAGCGTATGATGAACCAAAGCATAGAGGTGTACTCCGTCATATTATGGCACGTTACGGGCTAGTGACAGGAGAAGTAATGGTTGTCCTTGTGACGAAACCGGCTGAATTACCTAATAAAAAAGAGATTATTGCAGAAATCGCAGAGCAGGTACCTAATGTAAAATCTATCGTTCAAAACGTTAACTCCAAGAAGACGAACGTCATTTTTGGCGATGCGACAAACGTACTTTGGGGAGAAGAATATATTTATGACTTCATTGGTGATATAAAATTCGCCATTTCAGCACGCTCGTTCTATCAAGTCAACCCAGAGCAAACGAAAGTGTTATATGGGAAGGCTTTGGAATACGCTCAGCTTACGGGAGAAGAAAATGTCATTGATGCATATTGTGGCATTGGCACCATTTCGTTATTTTTAGCGCAAAAAGCAAAAAAAGTGTACGGAGTAGAAATAGTTCCTGAGGCAATTGAAGATGCGAAGCGAAACGCTACCTTAAATGAAATAAACAACGTAGAATTTGCGGTTGGGGAAGCGGAAGTAGTCATCCCGAACTGGTATAAACAAGGTATAAAAGCAGACACCCTTGTCGTCGATCCACCAAGAAAAGGATGTGACGACGCGCTTTTACAAACCATTATTGAAATGAAGCCTAAAAGAGTAGTCTACGTTTCTTGCAATCCAGCGACGTTAGCTCGTGACCTGAAAGTGCTAGAAGGCGGCGGATACAAGACAGTTGAAGTCCAGCCAGTTGATATGTTCCCACAGACAACGCATTGTGAAGCCGTTGCGCTTATTGAGTTAAAATAGTGAGGAAGATTTTGTTCGTAGCGTTAACTTGAGTAAAGATTGTTTTACGTTTCCTCGGACTAATGGTCTGAGGTTTTTTTAGAACGCTACAGACTAAAGATACACGTATGTTCCGTAAGATGGTGAATGCAGTAGCTATACCGTATTGTCACAATGCTCTATTTTAATGATAAATTATCCTCGTCCCGGTTTCTCACTATATTGAAAAAGTACATGATATGTAAGGTGATAAAATGATACATACTTATTCCGGAGAAACAATTCATTTTGAGATAAAGTACAAAAATCGGACATCCATTGCAATTCATATGGACGGCTATGGAAATGTGGAAGTCCATGCTCCTAAAGGTACGCCAGATGAAAAAGTGATTCAATTGTTAGAAGAAAAATGGGATCTGATTCAGCAAAAATCAAAGGAAATGAAGGATAGACTGCTTGGGCAGCAGGAGAAGGCCTATAATCAAGAGGAAAGTGTTCTTTTTTTAGGGAAAACGTTTCCTGTAAAAATTATTCAAGATACTACCATTCAACAAGACTATGCCATGTTTGACGAAAAACATATAAATGTATATGTGAAACAGGCGGAGGACGAAAAGATAAAACAAGCCTTAAAGCGGTTCTATTATCAAGAATGTAAGGCTTTAGTAGAGAAAAGTATCAAACACTATCAAAGTAACTTTAAAGTAAAACCTCGCTCTATCCGTATTTCTGATAGTAAAACTACGTGGGGAACTTGTGATTCCCAATTAAAGTTAACGTTTAATTGGAGGCTGGCAATGGCCCCGATTAAAGTGATTGATTATGTAGTTGTCCATGAAATGTGTCATATGGTGCATCTGAATCACGACCGTTCCTTCTGGCGCCTTGTCGGAAAAATATCACCAGACTATAAAGAGCAGGAAAGTTGGTTAGCGCAGTCAAGTTGGAAAATGACTGTTTAATGGGTTTTAGGGATCAGGAGTAGTTGCCCTGCCCCCTAAAATCCACCATATCCTCACTACATATTCTTACTTTGCTGAAGAAGTTTCGATTCTCCTGTTTGTTCCCAGCGTTCAACTGTTTCGTATGCTTCTTCTGGGGAGTAGCCCTTGCCTACTAGAACGCCCATTAGAATAAATTCTTGAAGAATGTGCGTAGCATTTATTCCTCTTTGCACATCCTCTAACCCTTCTTCTACCAAAAACTCTGTGTACTTCACCCATTCATCTGGAGTTTTGCCAAAAACAACGGTGTTACCATTTGTATGCTCATGCTCTTCCGCAGCCTCAGCCTCAGCTTTCGTTGCGTGAACAGTACCGAACGGGTGGTTTGGCGGTGCGTAAATGGAATAAAGTTTCAGTGGCGTACTACCTGTATTAGTTAGATTGTGCCAAGCTCCGGCAGGGATAACGATGGAATAATCATCATAAACTTCTTGCTGTAGCGTTAAGTTATCTGCTCTATTCCCCATCTGAACAATTCCTTCTCCTTGTTCAATTCGTAAAAATTGATCAACATCAGGATGCATTTCTAATCCAATGTCTTCGCCAACATTAAGGCTCATCAATGTAATTTGAAATTGTGACCCTGTCCATAAGGCTGTACGGAAAGTATCATTTTGTAGCGTTGCTTTATTGATATCCACAACAAACGGATTTGGGCCGTAATCTTGTAATGCTATACCTCCATTTTCGTTCGAATAACGGTGGCAATAGTATTGGTGATAAGAGTTGTTTACATAAGGGTGAGTCCAGTGGCCTAACTGTCTTTCATAGTTAGGAACATTCACATAATAAGGCTGTTGAGACGGTTGATACGAGTAAAAGCTTTGATACGGATACAAATAATGAGAGTGGTGCATTTTTCCTCCATCCTTTCACATTTCATAAAACTATCCTATGCGTTTGTGGAAGGAATGAGCATGGTCATCGATTTTCAGTGCCGGGGACACCCAACTTATTAAAACTTTAACGCCCTGGAGTCTGGCTCCAATTTTCTATATTTGTCTAGATAAAATGAAACCGATAAAACAAATAAAACCCAATCCTCTATAAAAGAGAATTGGGCTGTACTTATGCATTCTTTTTCTTAACAGGAATATAGATGTCCATTACTTTTTCAGCGCCAAAGCACCTTTCATCATATAACTCAAAGTCTACAACTCCACTATATTCATAATCTGAATGAGGGAACCATTCAGCAAAGATATGTTGCCAAGTGGATTGAATGGCAGATGAGAAAGTCTCATCCGTTGCCTTTGGCGTAGTAAATACTGCATACTCTTGCTCAGGATAACTTCTATACGACATTCCTTCAGGTGCTTCTGCGCCGTTAGCTACTTCTTTTCCGATTACATAAACAAATTCACCAGTTTCCGAGCAAAAGTCAGAACAAATACCAAGCTCTTCATATTTTTTAATTGGACCAGGAATTTTTGAGCCTAAATCGTTTTGAATGTAATGTTGCCAAAATACCGGGATATCTTTATTGTTCTGACCGTCTTCTGTTTTTGTTTTAAGTTCGTATCCAATGATGTGAAATGCAGGTTTCGTAACAAATTTTAGTTCCATTGTACTTCCTCCTGTTAACTGTTTTGGATGTAGATAGGCTTTTCCACGTAAGGGTCCTGAAAGTGATTTAGCATTTCGATATTGTACCGGTGACACACCGAATACTTTTTTAAACGACCGATTAAATGACACTTGGTATTGAAATCCTACTTCTATAGCGATATCTAATACCTTTTCATTAGAATAATATAATCGTTCTGCAGCATATGTAAGCCTTCGTTTTCTTACATACTCCATCACCGATTCCCCAACCAACGCTTGAAAAATTCGATGAAAATGATATGGAGAAAAACATGCAATCTCTGCTAAGTTCTCTAATGAGATATCTTCATGCAAATTTTCTTCAATATAATCAATCGTCCGCTTAATATGAATCTCATAGTCCATTCACTTCACCTACCTTTTTTACTATATCACTTATCAAACGTTTGTTCTTAACATTTTTTGCTATTTTACTTATAAAGAAAAGTATCTATAAGGACTTATTAGTACCTTGTTGTTGGTGGGACTAAGAAAAATGAAAAAGCAACTATTAGAGTAATAGTCGCTTCTCGATCTGTTGCATTTAAAAACCCGGTCCTCATTTCTCACATAAGACACGAAAATGAAAAGGGTAAATAAAATTTAATTTATAATAAAGGAAGATGAAAAAAGTGTAACTTTTAGGGTGTTTTCACGTCCTTAGAATAAGCAAATTTGCGAAAGTGTTTTTGAAAGAGGTGAAACGGGTGGAAGGAGAATGGACAAAACAAAAGCTAAACGAATGGTACGGCAATTACAGCGATGAAATTTATCGCTATGTTCTGATGATGACCGGTGATCAAGAACTAGCGAAAGATTTGACGCATGACACATTTATTAAAGCATATCTAAATCTTGATAGTTACAGAGGAGATACAAGTGAACGAAACTGGCTGTATAAAATTGCACGGAATGCAGCGTATGATGAGTTTCGTAAAAGAAAGTCATTTCGATTTGTGATGGAAACGTTTGCTGCAAATCTAACTTCAACGGATTATATCCCTGAACAGGTAACCCAGCAAGGTGAATATGAAACACAAGTGTACCGTTCTCTTCAAAAGATAAAGAGGTCTTATCGTGATGTCATTATATTGAGAAAAGTAAAAGAGCTATCGATTCGTGAGACTGCAGATATTTTAAATTGGAACGAAGGAAAAGTAAAAACTACGTTACACAGAGCGTTAGAAGCCTTGAAGAAACAAATGAAAAAGGAGGGCTATAACCATGAAACATGATCAAGAAGAGACGAAATTAGATGCCTCACTGAAAAGTTATCAAGCTATTGAATTAGGTGAAGAGGAAAAAAAGGAGGTTTATGCAAAGATGATGAAGACACATGAAAAATTGACAAAACCACCAAAATGGAAATGGGATTTTCGTCCATTGCTATCTTTTGTAGCAGTAGGAATCTTGTTGCTTGGGGGAGGTTTTTTCCTAACAACACAACTGTTAGAAAAGGAAGAAGGTCAACTTGGAGACAAGAAGGAAGAAGCGGAGATAGAGGCAAATTCACCGTATGAAAAGCTAGAGAAAGAAGTCGCAGCAAGGATAGGGGGACCTGTGTTCATTCCTTATGATGTAGGAATTCCACTAAGGACTGCTAGCGTTCATTATGAGTATGAAAATGTGGATGGGAAAGTAACAATTGGGGAGCCTGTGGGGGCTGCATTCGCCTATACAAATGCGGAGGTAGGAGAAGAAGACCTAGAGCAATACGCTCATATACTGGAAAACAGCGCTGGATCAATAGAAATGCTATATGGTGAACATATCGCATATGTAAAGCAAACTGTTCAATTTAGTATCATGAATAAAGATTTCATGCACATTGATTCTATCAACCGGATTCTATTAGGAGAAGAAAGCACTATTGGCGACAAAACTGTTTATTACAGGGTCTATGAAAGAGAGGAACCTGCTTTTAGACGAATTAGCTTTACGTTAGATGAATTTATTTATTCATATTCATTTACACTAAGCGAAATCACCGAAAATCAAGCTTTTGAATTTGTAGAGAAGGCGATAGAGCAAATGAATAATGAATAAAAAATAATGAAGGAAAAGGGTTGAGTAGAAAATTTCTCAACCTTTTAATCTTCATTTTAAACGGCCCTATTTACGGGTCATAACTACTGACTCAAAAATTCAAGAAAAAAGAGACAGTCTGAACTGTCCCTTACCCAAATCGTAAACTATACCTATTTAATATTCTATAACTATCAAACTTCCGGAGTTACTACCTTAGGTTTCCTAACGAAACACATGATTCCTGCAATCAAGAAAAGTAAACCAGGTAAGAACCCAAATCCAACTGTTCCAACTGTTATGACAACTGCTGCAAGAATAAGAGCGATACCTGCAAGAATAGGTTTTTTATTGCCTTTTATCGCCCAAGTACCAACTAATCCTAAAATAAGTGACACAATTCCAACAATAATAAGCGTAGGCCCTACAGACTCAATCATGCCGAAGAAACCTTCTAAATCTTCTGCTGCTAAAGCAGGATCAGCTGCTAGTTCATCCTTCATTGAATCTTGAAAGTCTGAGTTTGTTGCAAGGCTATTTACCAAAAATCCAATCATGGATAAAAGCCCACTCAAGACAATACCAATAACTGCCAAAATCATTTCTGTTGAACGCTTCAAAGTACTTTCCCCCACTATATGTATTGCTCCAATTTAAAATTAGAAGCTTATAACTATTATAGTTTCATATACAAAAAAATACATCCTAAAATTGTAAATAAAACAAATTTTTTACTCAATATATTTTATACTTTTATAAAGTACTTATTTACTACATAATAAAACATATATAGGGGGAAAAAGATGAAAAAGAAACTAATTATATACTCGTCTATTGTTCTAGTAATTTTACTCGTTGCATACGGTGCTATCGGAAACTATTTTTACAATTATGCTTTAAATGCCCAAGACGAAAAAGAGTTTATGGAAGACAATCCACATTTACAAGAAAGTGTGGCGGTTATGGCTGACGTTGCGGAGGCAGCAGAGCAAGCCGATAATCAATTTAAATTAGACCACCCACCAACAGAAACATCCATTATCTCTAACGACAAAAAACAATTAAAACTACAAGGTTACATTTATGAAAATGAAGAAGCCAACTCAAAATGGGCAATTGTTGCACATGGATATACGAGTAGAGCATCCAGCATGACAAGATACATCCGCAATTTCCATGAACAAGGCTATAATGTGTTAGCTCCAGATCTCAGAGGTCATGGCAACAGTGAAGGGAACTATATCGGAATGGGCTGGCATGACAGGTTGGACATGCTACAATGGATTGACGAAATCATTCAAAAAGACCCAAATGCCGAAATTGTGTTATTCGGAGTTTCAATGGGTGGAGCTACAGTCATGATGGCATCCGGAGAAGAGCTACCTTCCAACGTTAAAGTAATTGTACAAGACTGTGGTTACTCTTCTGTTAGCGATGTATTCACCTACCAACTCGATGACCTATTCGGACTACCGCCATTTCCGGTACTGAACGCAGCCAATACTGTAACAAATATACGTGCAGGATATGACCTTTTCGAAGCGTCTGCCGTCAACCAAGTGGCAAAAAGCAAAACACCAATCCTCTTCATCCACGGAGATGAAGACACGTTCGTTCCATATGAAATGTTATACGAAGTGTATGAAGCGGCAACAGTAGAAAAAGAAAAACTTATCATTAAAGGCGCAGGCCACGGGGATGCAGAAAAAGTAGACCCAGAAACATATTGGAACACAGTATGGAGCTTTATAGGAAAATTCATGTAATAACAAAGGAGTGAGACAGCCATCTCACTCCTTCTTCACTATCTCCAATACGTCCATGCTGAATTTTTTGTAAAGCGAAGGCGGTATCGACTTGAAATTCTCAACAGAATTTTCTGCTAATCTAACAGCCTCTAATGTTTCTCCAAATTCATACTTTATCAACGCCTTATAGCAATCAATCACATAAAAGAAGGATAAATCAATCGGATGATGAATATCTGGTGGCACGACTTTTTCAAAAGCTTCTAACGCCTCTTCATATCTACCTAGATAAAATAATGCTTTTCCACGCTCTAGTACAAAATAAGGTTCATACAAGACTGGAATAGCAGCTAATGAATTATCCGCGACTTGTAAAGCTTTTTCATACTCCTTCTTTTCTGAAATTAAAGTCATTATATTTAACAAATGATAAAACAGTATGCTAGAAGCATGGTCAGCAAATTCTCCATATTGTCTTAATTTTTTTAAATAATATTCTCGCTTCTCATGATTTTCTGCAACCATTGAATACGCTGCAGCTAATCTGTATAAATCATCCACTAAGTAAAAGATTCGCTTTTCTCTTGAGAATTGAATTGCTCGCTCCATCACTTCCGTAGCATTCTCTTCTTTTCCTACCGCAAAAAGTAGTCCAGCCTCATGATAATCGAGCTCTAACTTTGTTAATGGTTCCAAGTGTAAATGCTTCGCTTCCAGTTCTTCTCTTTCTTTTACAAAAATGTCCAATGCACCTTGGTAGTCATGCTCCACAAATTTTGTTGTCGCCCGGAAAATACCTATAGAAGCCCGGTTGGAAGAAATATTAAGCTCATCAAAGAGCTTTGCTGCTTGATCCAAATAAGGCTGCCACCCTTCTTTTTTTTCCCAATACATAGCGTAACTATATAATTCAAGCAACCGCGCCGCTTCATAACCTTGTGAGAGGTCTTCTACTGAAATAAGATCCAATAATTTTTTATACTTCACCTCTTTATCTTCACTACTAAACAGCTTTTCCGCCTGATCTAACATATCTTGTACATGTTCTGTATTGGCCCCACCGACTAACTCAGCTATATCCACTTCCAGCTGCTCCGCAATATAAGTCAAACTTTCCATCGATGGCTGTGCTTTATTATTTTCAATAAGGCTTAGCATACCTTTCGTTAATTTTTTTCCTGCTAGCCCCTCTAATGTAAGCTTTTTCTGCTTTCTCAATTTTCTTATCCGTTCACCAAGCATGTAACGACAACTCCTTATAATGCCTATTTGTTTAATTATATTAAACTTTTTGTTGAAATGGAAGTAAAGAGTATGGTATGATTTGTTTAATTAAATTAAACATTTAAATAACGGGGTGTTTTCATGAGTGAAGAAATGAAGATTAGAAGAGCCACGTATCACCTTTATACATTTATGATTAGTAAGTTAACATCAACTTTTGGTGCGCAAGTGTATACATTCGCGATTAGCTTCTACATCTTACAACTAACAGGATCAGCAGCGAGTTTTGCCATAAATTTAATTTGCGGTATTTTACCACGTACGATTGTTGGCCCATTCGCAGGGGCCATCATTGACCGCTACTCCAAAAAGATGATTGTCATCATCGCCCAAATAGCAACCACCTTAACAATTGCCGGACTTCTTATCGTGACCTTAACACAAGGTTTATCCTTAATATCAATCTATGTTACTACGAGTATTCTATCTCTTACGTCCACGTTTTCTGGAATTGCCTTTACATCTTCTATTACAGCTTTAATTGATAAAGGAAGAATTCAGAGAGCAATGTCTTTAAACCAAATGGCGGTATCATTTGCCTCAATAGGGAGTCCTGCAGTAGGTGGGATGTTATACGGTACGGTTTCTATCCCAGTTTTCCTAATCATTTATATTGTTGCCTCTACCATTGCAGTAATTCTCGAATCCACTATGGATTTCAAACTTTTTGCATCAGTGAAAGATAACATTCACGACAAAAAAGAAACAATGTGGCAAAGCATGAAGGCGGGGTTAGGATATTTGAAATTGCAACCAATCATTTTAGTTATCATGTGGCTAGGGCTAATGGTTAACTTCTTGTTTGGTGCATTTGAAGTAGGATACTCGTTCATTCTTATTGAAAAGTTAAAGATAGAAGCGCAACATTTCGGATTTACACAAGGAGCTTTTTCGTTAGGAATGATTCTAATGTCCATATACTTCTCGATTAGAAAAGAAATCCGTTTTCCGATGCTAGTATCAAAGTGGGGTATCGTCTCAATAGGATTCATTATCGCATCGGTATCCATCCCATTAGTTCTAGATTTAAGCTATGGTCTTATCGTTGGCTTTTATATGATTCTTATGTTTACTTTTGGCTCGTGCATAATGTTAATAAACACACCGTTGCAAGTGATGCTGCAAAAAACAATCGATGATGACTACAAAGGCCGTGTATTCTCCATCATTGAAACAATGTCAATGGCCTTAATGCCACTCGGAATGGTGTTATACGGATTCCTTTACGATATCCTCCCAGCTCAATGGGTACTTATCGTATCAGCAGTTCTTCTTATCACCCTTACACTTATCCTAGCAAGGCCATCTGTTGTACGCACTTTGCACCCTGAACTAGAGCAGGAAACTAAGCAAGTGTTGAAGAGTGTTGGATGAAGGTTCAAAAAACCAGTACCTCCTCCGTGTCAAGGAGTAGGTGCTGTTTTTTTTATGTGCAGATAAGCTTCATCTCCTATATGAAGACCACCTTGCACGAAATATTTGCCCGAGATGAACTTCAGTTCCTTTATATAATTCATTTTGCTTAATAATCTTCCCTACTAGTGTAAATACTAATACCAATGTTATTTACTAGGAAGGTGAAACAATGAACAAGAATGAGATCAACTTAACCGCAACGGAAATGAGTTATTTATGGTCAGCATATCAAAGTCAAAGTTTAAATAGATGCTTATTGAAGTATTTTGATGAAATAGTAGAAGACGAAGAAATAAAGAAAGTTAATACACAATCGTTACAACATTGTGTGTCCTATTTAGAAGAGATACGAACCATCTTTGATGCGGAAAACTTTCCAATCCCGATTGGTTTTTCAGTTGAAGAAGATGTTCATCTTAACGCGACAAGGCTTTATACCGACCCGTTTATTCTTTATTTTCAATGGTTCTTTGGTAAAGGCAACTTAACATTTGGTTCCGTTGCTCTAAACACATTAGCTCGGGAAGATGCTTTCACTTTCTTTGAAAGGTTTATTCGAGAAGGTGTACAAACGTTAAGGTCATCAAGAGAACTACTGTTAAATAAAGGCCTATGGATACGCTCGCCATACATACCTGTTCCAGAAAACGTCGATACCGTGAAACGAGAAAGTTTTTTCGATGGCTGGATCGGGGAGCAACGACCACTTGTAGGTGTGGAAATAGCGAATCTTTTCTACAATATCCTTACAAACTCTATTGGAGTCGCATTAATGAATAGCTTTATCCAAACAACAAAAAACAAAGAGTTAAAAGCGTACTTACTTAGAGGAAAAGAGATTGCCTTAAAACATATTGACGTTCTATCAACTTCCCTACAAAAAGAAGAATTGCCTGTGCCGTCTGCTTGGAATGCAGGTATTACTGATTCTAACGAGGCGCCTTTTTCTGATAAACTTATTTTAAACTTAGTTTGTTTATTAAATGCCCAAGGTGTATCAAATTACGGTGTTGCGATATCTACAACGATGAGACGGGATTTAGGTCTTAATTTTAATCGTTTGTCAGAAGAAGTATTGAAATATGCAGAAGACGGAACCGAGATACTAATTAAATATGAGTGGTTGGAAAGTCCCCCACAAGCCCCTAGATATAATGGAAAGTAAATGGGTGAGTCTTTCAGAAAGTTTTTAGCCTTTCTGAGAGACTTGCCCTTTGCTAATTTAATTAATGTTAAATATTAACAATTTCACCATTATTTTTCCACGATAGATTGGCTTAAGTTTCCCTGATATGATACGTTTCTCTAGAAGTTTATTTTTTGTATTTATACTGGAGTGTTTTATATGTATGAAGCTATACAATCGATCCTGACCAACATAGCAATTATTTTTGTTATGCACCTATTTATTAATCTATTAATTGTAAATAGAGAGAATTTAACACGTCCTATTCTATTTCCTGTCGGTATCATTTCTATTACAAGCTTAGCCGTCATAAGCATTATGTACTTTCCCATTCATTTCGGAGAATTTCGCTTTGATTTGCGATTAATCCCCCTTGTTATTCTAGGTTTTAAATGGGGATGGAAATACGCTATACCAACGTTAATCATTACGGGCCTTTGGCGTTTAAATATAGGAGGAGAAGGTGCCATTCTTGGAGTGATTTTCGGGATGACGTTGCCTATTCTTGTTTCCTTACTATTTCATAGATGGAAGAAAGCTCAATTAAGTATAGCTACAGTTCTTTATATAGTTACATTCGCGTGGCTTGTGTCAGATGTGCCAATGATTTTTATTTTGCCGGATGGATTTACTTTTTTTACAGAATATGCATTTTATCGATATGTTTCCTTGTTATTCACAACACTTGCTCTTGCATTTTTTATTAAAAGCGCAGAAAAAGAAATAGATCTTAAGGAACAACTTAAATTCTACGCAGAACATGATTCTTTAACAGGATTATATAATGTTAGACGTTTTGAAAAAATGGTGCAATTGACACCTAAAAGTAAGAAAGAAGAAAGAGAATACATCGCAATGTTGGACATTGACCATTTCAAGAAAATAAATGACACGTTCGGGCATATTAGTGGAGATATAATATTAAGAAGATTTTCAGAAATTATTTTAGAGCATACGCTTGAAAAAAATAAACATTCAATTGTCGGAAGATATGGTGGAGAAGAATTCATTATCCATGTTAAAGGGGAAAATGAAGAAGAAATCCGAAATTTTGCCGAGTCATTAATAAAAAAAGTTGAAAATAGTGAATTTCTAACGAAGGACTCTACCGTCATACGAGTCACTGTTTCTATCGGATTGGCAGAGTTAGACAAAGAAGATAATTTATATAAAACAATTGCCCTAGCTGATAGAGCGTTATATGAAGCGAAAAATAAAGGGCGTAACCAATACATAATTTGGAATAATTAATTGATGGAAAAGTTAGAGGAACAGTACACTAAACACTGTTCCTCTTGTTTTTTATAAGTTTAGTTCAATTGATCCGCAGGACCAAAAAATTCAAAATGAACTTTCTCAGTCGGTATTCCTAAATCTCTCAATGACTGATTAACAGATTTCATAAACGGCACAGGGCCACAGAAGTAGAAAGTGCCATCGATGTTTTCACCAACTACCGATTTCAACCACTCTTTGTCTACAAAACTTTCTTTATCAAATTCACCTTTTAAACGGTCTTCTTCTGTCGGCTTTTCATAGCAAACAAAATAGTTAACATTTTCATTTGCACCAGCTACCTCTTTTACATGCTCATGCATCGCGTGCGTGTTACCGTTTATTGCTGCATGTATGAATGTAACTTTACGCTCAGGTTGTTTTTCCGCGATCATATTCAGCATACTAATCATCGGTGTTAATCCAACCCCGCCACTAATTAATACAACAGGCTCGTTACTATTAACGTCTAGCACAAAATCTCCAGCTGGTGCAGTTACCTCAATAACATCTCCAACCTGAATGTGTTCATGTAAGAAGTTAGACGCAACACCACCAGGAATGTGTTCCGCACCTTCTTCACGTTTTACACTAATGCGGTAGTAGTCTTTTCCAGGTGCATCCGATAAGCTGTATTGGCGGATATGTGTGTACTGTTCACCTTCGATTTTGCAACGAACGCTAATATATTGACCAGGTACGAAAGAGGAAATAGCTTCCCCATCTTTAGCTTTTAAGTAGAAAGAAGTAATAACATCGCTTTCTATTACTTTCTTATCAATAACAAATTCTCTAAAGCCATTCCAGCCACCATTTAGTGCTGCAGCTTCTTCATACATTTCTTTTTCCACTTGAATAAATACATCTGCAATCACTCCGTACGCTTTACCCCAAGCATCAATAATTTCATCAGTAGCAGCCTCACCTAATACATCTTTTATCGCTAAAAGAAGGTGTTTTCCCACAATCGGGTATTGTTCTGCTTTAATTTCTAAACTTCTATGTTTATGTGCAATCTGTTTTACAACAGGAATAATTGCTTCTAAGTTCTCAATGTATTGTGCAGCCGCATATACCGTATTCGCAAGTGCTCGTGGTTGCTTCCCTTGCTTTTGGTTCGCGTGGTTAAACACATTTAGTAATTCCGGGTGGTTCATAAACATCATTTCGTAAAAGCGTTTTGTAATTGCTTCCCCGTGTTCTGCTAAAACAGGTACAGTCGACTTTACAATTTCAATTGTTCTTGCATCTAAAGCTGTTGTAGAAGTTGTCATTCAATTACCCCTTTTCTAATAAATAAAATTCATATATGAAAACATTTATATTAAATACATCTTTAATTCTAATACTTAAACATTTAAAAGCAATATATAAAATACACCTTTCGAAAAGTGTTCACAATTGTAATTGGTAAATGTAGTTGAATATGTAGTGGAAAATGTTGCTATAATAAGGGTTTTTGATCTTCTAAACCTCCTCTCCAATAAACAGAAAAGTGTGATTAAATTCACTTAATTGAAAGGGGTTCTCAGTTAAGATGAAGTTGACTAAGAGATTAGGAGGTTGATTAGGATGGAGATGCCAAAGGTTGACCGCGAAACGAAAATAGTCCAAGAAAATGAAAGAATAGGTACGTGGTTTTCAGTTGGGGTAGTGGCTACCGTTATTTTACTCACTTATGTTGGAATATTCTGGCTTTACATGGAAAGAGTTTAAGGGAGGTCAAAGTCATGAAAATGCGTTGCGATGAAGTAGTGTGGTTAGTGGTAAGTTTCGGAATTTTAATTGGAGCAATGTTCATTACTGGTTACCAAACGTTTGCATTAGGAATGGGGCCGCCGAGTGGAATGGAAACGATTGATCCACAAAAAGTGGACGAAACAGCACCGTTCGATAATCCTGGACTAAAGCAAATTGGTGACAACGAATATGAATTAGTCATGACATTACAAATTTTTAGTTTTACCCCTAATAACATTGAAATTCCAGCCGGTGCAACCGTTCATTTTATTATGACTTCTAAAGATGTTATTCACGGTATTCAAGTGGCAGGTACAAATATGAATGCGATGGTAACACCGGGACATATCCAAAGAATCACGCAAAAATTCGACACTCCTGGTGAATATTTAGTTTTATGCAATGAATATTGCGGTGTTGGTCATCAACTGATGGCAACAACCATCACGGTGAAATAGGAGGCGAGCATCATGGAACCAGTCATATCTTCAAATATAAAAACGAATTGGAAAACGACGTTACAAATACCTCTTGAAGATGCGAAGATAACCAAGTCGTTTTTGAGTGTAGCTTTTATTGCATTGTTAATCGGAGGTATTCTGGGATTAGTACAAGGACTGAATCGCGCGGGCCTTTTAGAAATGCCAACATGGTTTAGTTATTATCAAGTGTTAACCGCACACGGTGTTTTGCTAGTTTTAGTGTTAACCGCATTTTTTACAATCGGTTACTTTTATACAGCGATTTCTCACACATTAGGTGGACTTATTCCTAAAGTAAGAAAAATGGCTTGGATTGGTTTTTGGATGCAAATGGTCGGACTGGTCATGGCTGTTATACCAATTTTGTTAAACAAAGCAACCGTACTATTTACCTTTTATCCACCAATGGCGGCATCTCCATACTTTTATATAGGATTAGTGTTCATAGTACTCGGCATTTGGATGTGTGCTTTCGGTGTTTTTCTAAATGTTGCCCATTGGCGTAAACAAAATAAAGGCAAACACTTGCCGATTCTTTCTTACTTTGCAACAGGTGTTTTTGTCCTATTATTTTTCAGCAGTGTTCCAGTTGCGTTAGAAGTTTTCATGATCATCCCATGGGCTTTCGGTTGGGTCGAAACCATTAACGTTATGTTAAGTAGAACGCTATTTTGGGCGTTTGGTCATACACTCGTAAATATATGGTATTTAACAGCAGTTTCTGCTTGGTATGTAATCGTACCAAGAGTAATCGGTGGAAGAAGATTCAGTGACACACTAACTCGTGTTGTTATCATTCTATTAGTAGTACTGAATATTCCAGGTGGTTTCCACCATCAAATCATTGACCCTGGTATTACAGAATCAATCAAATTTATGCACGTATTCATGAGTTTAGCGATTGCCTTCCCATCGTTAATGACAGCATACGCAATGTTTTCTGTTTTTGAAAAAACAGCTCGAAGAAAAGGTGGTAGAGGAATCGTATCTTGGTATAAGAAGTTACCTTGGGGTGACGTCCGCTTCCTGGCTCCGATGATCGGTATGATCGCATTCATCCCAGGCGGCGCAGGTGGTATCGTCCAATCTACGAATCAATTAAACCAAGTAGTTCATAACACATTGTGGGTAGTTGGACATTTTCACCTAACAGTAGGAACGACAGTCATATTAACTTTCTTCGGTATTAGCTACTGGTTAATTCCGTTCGTTTCAGGTCGTGTATTAACACCTAAGATTAATAGACTTGGAGTAATTCAAACGTGGATTTGGACCGTCGGTATGGTGTTCATGTCTGGGGCTATGCATTGGGTTGGTTTATTAGGGGCACCTAGAAGAACTTCCTATACAACTTACTTCGAAAATAGTACGGCATTGAGTTGGGATCCATATTTATTCTTCCTTGCAATCGGTGGAACGTTACTATTTATCGGGGTTGTGCTTCAAGTGTATAACGTATTCCATTTAATGTTCTTTGCTCCAAAAGGAAACACAGAATTCCCAATTGCAGAACCAGAAGAAAATAGTGCGAAAACGCCATATTGGACAGAGCGTTGGGGGAATTGGGTTATTATTCTATTATTCCTTGTGGCGATGGGCTACGTCATACCGTTAGTAGAGTTTATCCAAAATGCACCGCCTGGTTCTCCACCATTTAAAACGTGGTGATCCTCAAGACCGGTTTGACCAGTTCGAGAAAGAAAAACGGTCATGAAAAGAGTCCTCAAGACCGATTAGACCAGTTCGAGAAAGAAAAACGGTCATGAGAAAGGTCCTCAAGACCGGTTTGACCAGTTCGAGAAAGAAAAACGGTCATGAGAAGGGTCCTCAAGACCGATTAGACCAGTTCGAGAAAGAAAAACGGTCATGACAAGGGTCCTCAAGACCGATTAGACCAGTTCGAGAAAGAAAAACGGTCATGAGAAAGGTCCTCAAGACCGGTTTGACCAGTTCGAGAAAGAAAAACGGTCATGAGAAGGGTCCTCAAGACCGATTAGACCAGTTCGAGAAAGAAAAACGGTCATGACCAGGACTATAACTGTAAGTGTCATCATTACTAGCATTCCAATTAGCGATAATTTGCTTGTTATTAAAAGGAAGTGAAGTCATCATGTACAACGACAAATATACAAGAAAAGCTATTATTCTAATACTCTTATTTGGATTAGCCTTGTTTTATTTCGGCACAGACGGCTTCACGGCCTTTACGGCAGAAAAAGCGAGGGTCAATGGCTTGCTTTTGGATAAACCGAAGTTTCCGGAAGTAGTATTGGAGGACAGTAAAGCAAGGGTGTATCCATTTTCACACTTCGAAGGGAAATATGTGTTCATCACCTTTTTTTACACGTACTGCCAGACGGTTTGTGTGGAGCTTGAGATGAATATGGGAGAAGTGTATAGGCTGTTGCCAGAAGAGCTCCTTGGTGAAGAGGTTGTATTTTTAAGTATTAGTTTTGATCCGATAAGGGATGAGCCTTCGATTCTTGCGAGATATAGCGGTTATGTGAAAAGTGACGAGGAAACGTGGAGAATGGCAAGGATTAACGATGAAGATGAACTGAATGAATTGTTGAAAAGGTTTGGTGTCATTGTCATACCTGATGATTACGGGAACTTTGCTCATAACTCGGCGTTTTATGTTGTAAATCGAAACAGGTATTTAGTGGATGTATTAGATTATAAGAAGCCGGTGGAAGCAGAGAGCAGAGTGATGTCTCTTTTAGGCGAGGAGGGGATGAATAGATGATGGCTTTCTTTGGATTTTTGTTATTCATCTTGCTTATCTTTCCTCCAGTCGCGGATTTAATGGAGTCCATCATGATTGTTCATATGCATATGCAGATGCCGTTGCTCGTAATTGCTGGTTTTTTAATGGGCTCGTGGTTTCAAAAGAGGTTTCCTTCTTTTTTTGCAAAATGGAATGAGGATGGTACTCCAGGCATTTTGTTGTTTTCTATTGTGATGGCGTACTGGCTTTTACCACGGACGATGGATGATGCTTTAACGTCGTGGGCCGTTCAATGGTTTAAATATATTGGTCTTCCATTATTAGCTGGTGTGCCGTTACGAGATAGTTGGCTAAAGTTGAGTAGGAGAGTTAAAAACGTTGTGTGGACTGGGTTTTCCGTAACTTTCAGTGGGATGGGGATGTTATATACATTATCCCCTGTGCAGTTATGTAATAACTACTTATTGTCTGAACAAATAACCCTCGGTTGGGGCTTTATTACGATGGCAATTTGCATGGTTATTTATTTAGCATATGTGCTTTTTGTAGATGCGAGTGATTATGAGTAAGCCTTCCTTTTGCAGGGAGGTTTTTTTATATATAACAATAGAGTATAAGTTCTAATGACAGACTAGCTGTTGATTGGACCGCATATCGTAGACACCTGCGGGAGAAGCGGGAAGCGGGAGACCCCACAGACGCGAATGCGTCGAGGAGGCTCCCGGCCCGCCCGCGGAAAGCGAAGATATGCGCGGAAATCAAAAGCGGTGTTTAACAGAGTGTTTGTAAAAAAACTTTGTTAATTCTTCTCCTTTCCCGCTAGAAAATGGTAGAATGAATACAATTAGTTATGAAAAATGTACAAGAGAAAACTTCATATTTATGATTTCAAAAATAACGATGAAATTTATTCATATAAAGGAAGGTACTTATGTCTGAAGAAAATATCACTCGGTTACATGTAAATGGCAAAGAGATTATTTTAATCGGTACCGCACACGTTTCGAAAAAAAGTGCAGAGCAAGTAAAAGAGGTTATAGAAGCAGAACAGCCAGATTCCGTTTGTGTAGAGTTAGATGAGCAAAGATATCAATCTATTATGGACGGCAACAAATGGAAAGAGATGGATATATTTAAAGTTATAAAAGAAAAGAAGGCAACGTTATTACTAATGAACCTTGCTATATCTTCGTTTCAAAAGCGAATGGCGAAACAAGTTGGTATTAAACCTGGACAAGAAATGATACAAGGTATTGAGTCTGCCAAAGAAATTGGTGCAGAGCTTGTGTTAGCAGATCGAAATATTCAAGTGACGTTTTCTCGTATTTGGAATGGAATTGGCTTGTTCGGAAAAGCGAAGCTAATGTTACAAATTTTTTATAGCATTTTTAGTAATGAGACAGTTTCAGAAGAAGAACTGGAGAAGCTGAAATCGAAAGATATGCTAAATGCGATGCTAAATGAGTTTACGGTTGCTTTTCCAAGATTGAAAACACCTTTAATTGATGAGCGTGACCAATATTTAGCGGAGAAAATTAGAAATGCACCAGGAGAAAAAGTAGTAGCTGTTTTAGGTGCAGCGCACGTACCTGGTATTACGCAAGAGATACATAAAGAACATGATTTGAGAAAGTTAACAGCGGTACCACCGAAATCACCGGCACCGAAAATCATCGCGTGGATGATTCCAATCTTGATACTATCTGTTATTGCTTATACGTTTTACGCGAATCCTTCAGCAGGAATGCAACAAACGATTAGTTGGGTATTATGGAACGGTTCCTTTTCAGCATTAGGGGCGGCAATTGCGATGGGACATCCTCTTGCTGTATTAACGGCGTTTGTGGCAGCGCCAATTACATCGTTAAACCCGCTTCTAGCTGCCGGGTGGTTAGCAGGGCTAGTACAAGCATTTATTAGACGACCAAATGTAGCGGATTTTGAGACGTTGGCGGAAGATGTGTACAGTGTAAAAGGGTTTTGGAATAATAAAGTCACACGCATCTTGCTTATTGTTGTATTGGCGAACTTAGGAAGCACGCTAGGTACAATTATTGGTGGAGCGGATGTAATAAGGTTGTTTTTAGAGAATTTGTAGGTTTTGTTGAACTTTTAACCTAAGTGAACTACTTGTTTTATAAGGTGAGCCATTTCCTCTGCTGATGCAGTGAGGAGACTGGCTTATTTTTTGTGAGTAGAGTGATTAATCAGATTCGAATAAATTGGTGGGAAGTGGCTCGATTGACTTTTGAGAGGAGGGCAAAGTGACCGAAGCAGAGGCAAAGTGACCGAAGCGAGAGTGGAAGTGACCGATTCAAAAGCCAAAACACCAAACCAATCCCCATTTCACCCTTTTGTAACAACTGCCATTCCATAACTAGACACCTTTTATGGTATCATTTAGCTATCATTTAAAAGAAAACCTAAGCAGAGGTGTAAATATAATGAAGACAGTATTAGTTATAGGCGGAGGAATAACTGGTTTATCAGCACTTTATGAATTACAAAAATGGAAACTGGAAAAGAATGAAGACGTGGAGCTAATATTAGCAGAAGCGAGCGACACATTAGGTGGGAAAATTCGCACCGTCAAAACAGATGGATTTGCAATGGAAGTTGGAGCAGACTCTATCGTTGCGAGAAAAGCCATCTCCATGCCATTCATAAAAGAACTAGGCTTAGAAAGCGATATCGTTTACAACGCAACAGGCGTATCTTTCTTATATACGGAAGGTGAACTCAAACCCATCCCAGCAGACACCATCTTCGGAATCCCTATGAGTGTCGAATCTTTACGCAACTCTACCCTTATCTCAGCAGAAGGTAAGGAAGAAGCATTAAATGACCTCCACACAAAAAACGAAACGTTTACGAAAAATGATTCGGTTGGCGATTTTCTAGAGCACTTTTTCGGTAAAGAATTAGTTGAAAAACAAATCGGGCCAGTTTTATCAGGTGTGTACTCTGGCACACTAAAAGACCTAACCATCGCAGCGACTCTTCCGTTTTTAATTGATTACAAAAACGAATACGGCAGTATCATTAAAGGGTTAGAAGCCAACAAGGAAAAGTTCCAAAGTAAAAAAGGGAAGTTCATTTCCTTCCAAGACGGGATGAGTGCCCTCATTGATGCATACGAAAGAAAACTAGAAACAGTCAACATCCATAAAAACCATAAAGCGGTTCAAATAGAAAAGCAGTCTAACCAATATAAAGTGACTTTTGAAAACGACACCCACATAGTAGCGGATCATGTTGTCTTAAGTATCCCACATACAGCTGCTGTGCCATTACTAAAAAATCAAGATTTAAAAGAGGCATTCGCAAGCTTCAAAAACAGTTCGTTAATAAGTGTATATTTAGGCTTCAATGTTCCAGACAGTATTTTACCTGAAGATGGCACAGGTTTTATTTCAACAAACTCAGATAATGTCTTATGCAATGCTTGTACATGGACAAGTAGAAAGTGGGAGCATACATCAGACAAAGGAAATCTGCTTGTACGTTTATTCTATAAGAGCTCAATTCCATCCTTCCCAGCTTTAAAGCAAATGAACAAGTCAGAAATACTACAAGTTGCTTTAAAAGATATAGAGAAGAGCCTTGGAATAGAAGCACAACCAGTTGTAAGCGAAGTAACGGATTGGGTAGAAAATATGCCAACCTACCAAATTGCACATCCGAAAGATGTAGCAACGCTTGAAGAAAGACTAAACCAAGAATACCCAGGGGTAATACTAGCAGGCTGCTCCTACTACGGTGTAGGAATTGCTGACTGCATTGAAAACGGAGAACAAACAGCAAACAAGATCGTTTCTAAGTGGAGGGAAGAGTATAAAGAATGTATTTAACAATAAAAGAAACAGCCGAATACTTAAATTTCCCTGAATACTATATTGAAGAATTGATCCAACATAAAAAAATTCGAGCAGTCTTTGATGGAGAACAATACTTAATCAACAATTCTCAATTCAAACTGCATAAAGAACAAGTAGAAAAAGGCAAGCGAATATTAGAAGAATACATGAACGAACCAATTCCAGAAGATATAGATGTAAAAGACGAAGATTAAAATAAATAAAAACAGAAGCCACCAGTGAAGGATGCTACTCTACTCATTGGTGGCTTCTTTTCATTTTAGGTTAATATCATAATCTCGTTTCGTTTAGTGAAAAACGTGATTATGTATAGTTGATATTGTGGTATGTTCTAAAAAAAGATAAAAACCTTACAAATACTAGTCCTTACTCGTTTATCAGCTAGTATTCAGTATTCATACATTAAATAGATACTCTTAAAAAATATCGAAAATTGTAGCAATATGCCACAAGTATTAGGTACAATGAAACTAGTATATACAAACACTAGTAAGAGGAGTGGAAAGTCTATGCCTCAACAAAATAAACAACTTAGATGGATATCCATTTTTACATTCCTTATACTTTCAGCACTCATGCTATCAATCATCATAAAAGTGAACAATATATTGACCGATAAGACGGCAACGAAACCAACCACACATGTATCCATCCTTACGTCAGACGTAATAGCAGACCAAAGTTGGGGGAGCCTTGCCTACAAAGGTCAGTTAAAGATATTAGAACGCTTTCCAGTTACTATCAGCTTATATGCCGAATTAAATTCCACGGTGAAAATAGAAGAAAAAGTAAAAGAATCGATTGAGAACGATGTGAAATTGATCATAGGTCAAGGAAGAGAGTTTTCGCCTATTTTTGAAAGATTCGCTTCCTTGCACCCAGACACTCATTTCGTCACGATTCATGGAACAGCAACGCAACCTAACCAAACAGTATACACCTTTAATCATGGTCACTTAGAATATTTTGCTGGAACAACAGCAGCGATGAAAACATCGACCAATAAAGTTGCAATGCTCGATCCTATTGATCTAAGTAATATGCCGAACTATTTCGAACAGGGGGCAAAATCCATTAACGAAAATATAGAATTTCGTTATGAAGTCATTCATACACGAGATGATGGAAAAAAAGCAATTGCTTCCATGCAAAAATTAATAGAGGATGGCTATGATGTTTTCTTTTCAAAAGGAAATGCATTAAATCGTGATGTTATTGACTATGCAAAAGATAAAAATGTTTACGTAATCGGTTATATTGAAGACCAACGTCATTTAGGACCAGAAGTAGTTCTTACAAGTATCGTAAATGATATTCCGGGCGTGTACGAAAAAATAGTAGAGGACTTCTTAAGTGATGAAGGCATCCCGCAAGGTCGGGTCATGTTAACCGAAAATGACAACATCTTTTATTTGGCACCATTTGGACCAATGTTTTCAGAAGAAGAATTAGAAAAAATTGAGCATGAAATTCAGAAGTATTATGAAACAGGTTGGCAACTATAGAAGATGCAATAAGACGGGGGAAAAGGAATGATGAGAGGAATAACCAACGGAATATCGCTTAGAAGTAAAATATTAATAACTCTCCTAAGCATAACGCTTTTGCTTTCCACCTTCTCTTTAATTTTTGTTTATTTCATAGAAAAAATAAATGATATTACGAACGAAATGGATGAAAAAAGTATTCCCGAGTTGATTTGGATCAAACATTGGGAAGAAGAAATGTACGTAAAGAAGTTTTTAGCAGAAAGTTATGTGAACGGTGCCTATTGTTGTAATTTTATGGAATCGTATAAACTTATTGATGAAGATGTCGTGGACTCCATTAAAAAAGAATATGAATCCCCCCCATCCACTTTAACTCCATTACAAATGAGAGTTAATCTTAATAACTTCATGATTACTAATGAAGTGGAAAACCTACTATTATATGAGAACGAGGTCGGGGCAAAAGCATTTTTACAAAATACATATATTCCTGAAGTAATTTTACTAATGGATGAGTTACAAGAATCAAAAGTACACACATTCCAATCTTTACAAACGAAAACATCTAACATCCCAGTTATTATAAAAAACTCTTTATGGATATTAGTATTCATTACTATTATAAGTATTATTTTATCTGTATACGCTTCTTATCGTATAAGTGCTAGTTTGACAAGGCCTGTAGAAAAGCTGGTGGATAAAGTAGACCAAATTTCTAACGGTCAATACGGTTTAACCGTCCCAAGAGTAAAGCAAATTGAATTGCAAAATTTGTCTAACTCTATTAATCAAATGTCTTATAGTTTAAAAGAATCATTCCAAGCTATATTAGATGAAAAAATGTATCATGAGCAAGTTCTAAACTCTCTACCTGTAGGTATCGTCTCTATTGACAATAAGAATACAACGTACACATTAAATACGACAGCTAAATCTTTGTTAAATATAGACAAAACAAAAGTGGAGAAGCTTGTCCGTAAAGATGCTACGAAAAACGCAATGTTTTGGGAGATGATTGTTTCAGATCACGAATGTCAAAATAAAAAGGTAACGTATGAAACAGAAGATAAGACTTACAATTTATTAATGTCCCATTCCAAACTATTAAACCAATTTAATCAAGAGATTGGTAGAATTGCCTATTTCGTTGATATTACAGAGATAGAAAAGCTAGAAAGAAGAATACAGCAATCCGATAAACTTGCATTAGTTGGAGAGTTAGCAGCAGGGGCGGCTCATGAAATTCGTAATCCACTTGCTGTTATACATGGTTTTATTTCGTTAATGAATCAATCTTTCAAAGAAGAGGAAAATGCACAATACCATATCCCTTTATTGCTAGGCGAACTAAATCGAATTAATGCCATTATCGAGGAGATGTTAATGCTTTCCAAGCCAGGTGCACCAATAGTGAAAACGAAAAAATTGGCATCTATTTTAGAAGAGATTTTACCTCTAATAAATGAGTCTGCAGAAAACGAATTGAATATTACATTGCATTTAAGTGAAGAGCCATTTCAAGTGGATCCGAAACAGATGAAACAAGTATTATATAATCTCATTCGTAATAGTAGTGAAGCGATGGAAGGTAAAGGTATGATTACGATCGAATCCTATGCGCATGAAGATAATTATGAGATTCTGTTTACAGATGAGGGACCAGGTATTCCTGAGAAAATAAAAGCAAACATTTTCGATCCGTTTTTAAGTTCAAAAGAATCAGGTACTGGGTTAGGTTTAACAATTGTTCAAAGAATTATAGAAAATCATAACGGTAGCATTGAGTTGCTATCGTCGTCCGAGTCAGGGACGACTTTCCGGATTATATTGCCTCTAACATAACAAAGGACTTACCCTGAATGGATGGGTAAGTCCTTTGTAAGTTCAATAAAGAGTCTAAAAAAGATTGTATGTGATATACCATTTACTTCCTATCTTATAGGGGATAAATGGTGTGGATAAACCTAGCTGTGTCACCGAAGAAAAAGCGTTTATTATAGTTCTGAAAAGTAGCGATAGAACTCAAAAAAGTATCGATGGAAAATAAAAGTATAGATAGAGGCCTTAAAAAGTAGCGATAGAACTTTGGAAAGTATAGATAGGGGCCTTAAAAAGTAGCGATAGAACCCAAAAAAGTATCGATAGAAAAGAAAAGTATAGATAGAAGCCTTGAAAATTAGCGATAGAACCTTGAAAAGTATAGATAGAGGCCTTAAAAAGTAGCGATAGAACATTAAAAAGTACATATAGAATTGCATAAAGTACCAAAAAGACAAGAAAGTCATACAAAAATGCCATCCAAAATTAATCTTCAACGCCAAACTTGCTAAACTCCCCAATGAAGCTTACCATTTTATTTATACGTAGAAAGGACTGATCGCCCTAATGAACCCATTAATCGGAAAATCAATCAGCCAACTAGACACTCCGTCATTACTAGTCGACCTAAAAAAGCTAAAAAAAAATATCCAAAATACAGCAACATTTGCACATAATCATAACATCCAATTAAGACCTCACATTAAAACACATAAATCCATCGAAATCGCTAAGCTTCAACTAGAAGCAGGTGCAGTTGGCATCACAACAGCTAAAATTGCCGAAGCCGAAATTATGGCAAAAGCGGGGATAAAGGATATTCTCATCGCTTATCCGATCTCAAGTCCTACTAAAATAGAACGATTAATAAACCTCCTCGCAACAGTGTCACAACTCAAAGTTTCTGTAGATAGCTTGGAACAGATAAAATTATTACAAAAACATCTAGAGAAAACGCCATATACAATAGAAGTTTGGATAAAAGTGAACAGTGGACTGAACCGTTGTGGTGTTAAGCCTGGTAAACAAGCACTTGAATTAGCACAAGCGATACTTCTGCTATCAAAGCTAACTCTTGGCGGCATCTTTACACATGCGGGACATTCGTATGCTGCCACTTCCCAACAAGAAATAGAAAAAATTGCTCTAGCAGAAGCAGAGGCGGTGTTAACTAGCGCGGCTGTATGCGAAAAAGCGGGGATAAAAATCAAAACGAGGAGTGTTGGCTCCACCCCTACTTATAAAATGGCTGGGGCAGTAAATGGCATTACAGAGGTAAGACCAGGCAACAGCGTTTTTTTCGATGAAATTCAAGTAGGCTTAGGTGTGACCGAAAGAAAAAATTGTGCGCTGACGGTGCTTGCGTCTGTTGTCGGAACGTATAAAGAGGAAGGTAGAATCATATTAGATGCTGGAAGCAAAACACTGTGCCTTGATAAAGGTGCACACGGAAACGCTTCTGTAAAAGGGCATGGGCACATCAATGGTCACTCAAACATAACAATCGAGCGGCTTTCCGAAGAACATGGTGTAGCAACGTTCAAAGAAGATACGGCTTTAACTTTAAACGACAAAGTCCAAATTATTCCTAATCATGCTTGTACGGTTGTGAACCAATTCAATGAGTTTTACGTACATGAAGATGGAGTAATTAAAGACTGTTGGAAAGTAGATGCAAGAGGAGCATCACAATAACATCATAATACTAGCTTAAATTCTTTAGAGTGATATAATAATACTGTTTCAAAAAGAGAATACTAAACATGTAGGGGGGCTAGGTAGGCTAGCTGAGATTGTGTCCGAAGGCACTGACCCTTGAACCTGATCTGGCTCATACCAGCGTAGGAAACATATAATCTACTCTAAATATGTTAAAACTATGCCTAGGTAAAGCAGTCCTAGGCTTTTTGTATGAGATGGAAAAGAAACGATACATACGTTTAGTACCTCAAACCAACATTGGAGGAATACAGAATGAAAAAATGGATCGCAATTTTAATGGCGTCAGTTTTGCTTGTAGGTTGTGGAAACGTGAACAACAACACAGCGCCTGCAGATAAGAACCGAGCGGAAGGGTTAAAGGAAGTTTCCGTTGTGTTAGATTGGACTCCGAACACGAACCATACGGGTCTTTATGTAGCAAAAGAAAAAGGTTATTTTGAAGAAGAAGGTTTGCAAGTGGAAATATTACTTCCTGGAGAAGCAGGGGCTGACCAATTAGTTGCAGCGGGCCGTGCGGACTTTGGTGTAAGCTATCAGGAAGCCATTACAGAAGCTAGAGTGCAAGGCATTCCAATCGTTTCGATTGCAGCAATAATCCAACACAATACATCTGGATTTGCTTCACCTGCAGAAAAAAACATTACATCACCGAAAGATTTTGAAGGAAAATCTTATGGTGGGTGGGGAGCTCCCGTTGAAAAATCCGTTATCGCATCCATAATGAAAAATGATGGAGATGCAGATGTGGA
Source organism: Bacillus alkalisoli (assembly GCF_002797415.1). Lineage (GTDB taxonomy): Bacteria > Bacillota > Bacilli > Bacillales > Bacillaceae_I > Bacillus_CD > Bacillus_CD alkalisoli. The sequence continues at coordinate 3,633,440 of NZ_KZ454944.1, read as the reverse complement.
ACAAGTACGATTTATTAACATGGGAGATGCAGACTTTTTCACGGCTGTTCGTCGTGACATTGACTTTGCTTGGATTTATTACGGATGGACAGGTGTAGAGGCAGAGTTGCGCGGGGAAGAAATTAATATGGTGTATTTAACAGACTATTCCGATGCACTTGATTACTACACACCCGTACTTTCTACCAATGAAAAAATGATAGATGAACAAAGCGATGTAGTTAGAGCGTTTATAAAGGCGGCTTCTCGTGGATATGAATTTGCAATCGAAAACCCAGAAGAAGCGGCAGAAATACTAATTGCTGCCGTACCTGATTTAGATGCGGAATTAGTAACAGCGAGCCAAAAGTGGTTAGCAGACAAATATAAAAATGACGCACCACGTTGGGGAGAACAAAAATTAGAAGTTTGGGAGAACTATGCACAGTGGATGATAGAAAACGATCTACTAGAAGGTGAATTAGATGCGGAAGCAGCGTTCACTAATGAGTTTCTTCCAGAGTAAGTAGGAGGAGAAAATAAAAATGGCAAATGCATTAGTAAGCATTCAAATCATTCCGAAAACAAAAAAAGGGGAAAACGTTATCCCTTATGTAGATGAAGCTATTAAAATTATTGAAGACTCAGGTGTGGCATATCGCGTAGGGCCGTTAGAAACAACAATGGAAGGCGATATGGCACAGTTATTTTCTATTATTGAAAAAATGAACGTGCGAATGATAGAGCTAGGAAGTAGCAACGTAATCTCTCAAGTGAAAGTCTTGTATCAGCCAACAGGCATCACGATAGGACAATTAACGGAGAAGTATGACGGATGATGAAAAATATTTTTACAAAAAGTTGGAGGCCATTTTTGGTTCTCCTTCTTTTGTTCATTTTATGGGAACTGGCTGTTACTTTTTTTGAAGTTCCAAAATGGTTATTACCAGCGCCATCGTTAATTTTTGCGGAAGCTTGGAACGGGTGGGTAAATTTTCAACCACATGTGTTATCGACCGTCCAAATAACAGTGTTAGGCTTTGCGATTGGAGCAAGCATCGGGATTATAACAGCAATCATTTTACATTTAATACCTATCGTTCGTGAATCCGTATACCCGTTGCTTATCCTTTCGCAAAATGTGCCAATCATTGTTTTAGCACCACTTTTAGTCATATGGTTTGGATTTGGGCTTTTGCCAAAAATGATTGTCATCACGCTCGTATGCTTCTTTCCCATTACAATCGCGGCACTAGATGGTTTTCGTCAAACAGCACCTGAACTAAAACATTACATGAAAATGGCTGGTGCATCGAATCGGCAACTATTTTGGAAAGTAGAATTACCGTACTCCTTACCTTCTATTCTTTCGGGCATGAAAATCTCCGCAACCTATAGCGTAATGGGTGCTGTTATTTCAGAATGGCTCGGTGCGCAGCGTGGGATTGGCGTTTACATGACACTAGCCTCTTCTTCATTCCGAACAGATCGCGTGTTTGTGGCCATTTTTACGATTATGATTATTAGCTTATTGTTTTTTGCGATAATTTTCTTGTTGGAGAAATGGTTCGTACGTTGGAAAGAAAAAGGTGGGGGTGAAAGATGAGTCATCTAGTCATGAGAGATATTACAAAATCGTTTGGAGAAAATAAAGTCATTTCTTCCTTGAATTTCACCATTGAAAAAGAACAGTTCGTCTCGATTCTTGGCCCTTCAGGTAGTGGGAAAAGTACCATTTTTCATCTTATTGGTGGAATACTATCACCAGATGAAGGTGCCATTTTTTTAAGTGGGAAAAACATTACAAACAAAAGAGGAATGATAAGCTACATGCCGCAATCCCCGGCTTTACTGCCATGGAGAACAGTGCTACAAAATGTGGTGTTAGGACAAGAAATCGTTGGTAAAGTAGATAAGGAAAAGGCTGAAGAGATGATTAAGAAGGCAGGTCTAGGTGATTATTTGCACGCCTATCCTCACGAATTATCAGGTGGAATGAAACAACGAGTTGCTTTTATTCGAGCACTTCTAAGCCCCCAACCTGTTATTTGTTTAGATGAGCCTTTCTCGGCACTGGATGAGCTAACTCGACTTGACATGCAAAAGTGGCTCATGAACATTTGGGAAAGCAATAGAAAAACCATTTTGTTTGTGACTCATAACATTGAAGAAGCATTGTTTTTATCCGATAGAATAATCGTTTTGTCTAACAAACCTGCGACCGTCAAAGCGGATATAGAAGTGCCCTTTCCTAGACCTCGTAAGGAAAAATTACTATTGGAGCCTACTTTTTTAGGTTGGAAAAGGAAGATTTATAATTCGTTAAAAGGTGAATAATAAAAAGTGGAAAGATAGTGTAGAGTCCTCTGTGCTATCTTTTTTAATTCGCCCCACGAAATATTTTCCGCAAAAAGTAATCAAACTATTTAAAAAATAATAAAAAAGGAGTATCATAGTTGTATATTAATTCGAGATTTTCGTATACCAAAACATCTTGCTACTAACTATAGTTGTGACTTTTAATATGGCTATGTTAAAGATTAGTGTTGATTTTAAATACAAATACCTGTTGATTGCCGTGCAAGGCTGAGACTCCTCGAAAATGCATACGCATTTCCTTCGTGCGATGTATCGATGCCGTAGCCTTCCTTGTCCTGCGGGAAAAGCGGGGAGCGGGAGACCCCACAGTCGCGAATGCGGCGAGGAGTAGGTTTTTTCACGACAGTGAAAATAACCTTCCTTTTTACCGCCCGCGGAAAGCGAAGCCTTGCACGGAAATCAACAGCGAACTTTAACTAAGCCTTTAATGTAAAAGCTAACACCTAACACCTAAAATGGGGGATTTTACATCATGGTTAAAATTTTATCTTTTTTAAAGCCATATCGGATAGCTGTGGCAATTGCTCTATTTTTAATGTTTGTGGAATTATTTGTAGAGCTATTTCATCCATTGCTAATGGCGAAAATAATCGATGACGGAATTATGCAAGGCGATATGTCGGTCGTAATGTATTGGGGAGGCATTATGGTTGGGCTTTCATTTGTTGCCTTTGCTGCTGGTATTATAAATTCATTTTTTGCAGCACACGTAAGTCAAAGTTTTGGATTTGACGTGCGAAATGCACTTTATAAAAAAATACAGTCATTCTCTTTCTCTAACTTTAACTTCTTCCCAACATCATCACTCATTACAAGGATGACAAATGATGTGACGCAAATACAAAACACTGTATTCATGAGTTTGCGAATTATGTTGAGAGCACCATTAATTATTATTGGTGGAGTAATCATGGCGCTCATTGTAAATGCAAAGCTTGCTTTCTTTTTAGTGATAACTGTCCCGATTCTATTTTTATTTTTATTTTGGGTATTCAGAAAAGGATCAGTATTATTCAAAAGCGTGCAAGAAAAGCTAGATTCAGTAAATAACGTAATGCGAGAAAATTTAGCAGGCATTAGACTTGTTCGAGCTTTTATACGCAAAAATCACGAAGGAAAACGATTCACAAAGTCTAGTGCAAGCTTGCAAAATGATACCGTAAAAGCTCTACGTTTAATGGAAATTACGATGCCGATTTTACTTTTGCTAATGAACTTAACGATTCTTGCTGTGCTTTGGTACGGGAATATTGGCGTTCAAAATGACCAAGCACGAGTTGGAGAAATTGTTGCCATCATTAACTATACAACTAGAATAACGGGTGCGCTGTCCATTTTCTCTTTTATTATCATGGCATTTTCTCGTGCTAAAGCATCTTCGCACCGTATTGTGGATGTTTTAGATGAAAACATAGATATTGTCGATGCAGAAAAAACAGATAAGACAACTGGCGGATTAACTGACATGACCATTAAGTTTGATGATGTTTCTTTCACGTATCCAGGGAGCGAGAGTCTTGTGTTAGAAAACATTTCATTTGAAGCAAAAAACGGGGAAACTGTGGCAGTTTTAGGCGCAACAGGCTCTGGTAAAACGTCACTGTTTCAATTGCTACCTAGGCTTTACGAAGCAAATAATGGAACGATTAAGATTGGTAAACATGACATTCAACATTTAAAGCTTGATACTTTAAGAAGATTAATCGGTTATGTTCCTCAAGAATCATTGTTGTTTACAGGTTCCGTGAAGGAAAACGTTGCTTGGGGGAAAGAAGACGCAACGATGGAAGAAATCATCGAAGCAACAAAAGCGGCACAGATTCATGAAACGATCTCTAAGTTACCGAAAGGCTATGATACGAAGTTAGGTCAAAAAGGAGTTAACTTATCTGGAGGACAAAAACAACGTCTTTCCATTGCAAGAGCGCTAGTTAGAAAGCCAAGAATTTTAATGTTAGATGACAGCACAAGCGCGCTAGATTTAAAAACAGAAGGAAAACTGTTAAGGGCTTTAAAGGATTACCGTTGCACAACTCTAATCATTACCCAAAAAGTGACAACAGCGATGGAAGCAGACTTAGTTTTACTTATGGATGATGGTCAGTTAATTGCAAAAGGAAACCACGAAACGTTAATGAAAAATTCCTCCCTATATCAAAAAATCGTCGAGTCACAGTTTGGAGAGGAGGATGCACATGTCAAAGCATTACAGTAAACCACCGGAAAAGAAAAAAGAAGTGCGCAACTGGTTTGGAACGTTAAAAAGATTATGGCGTTATTTATCAGCACGAAAAGGATTATTGACGCTCGTTCTGTTTATGGTAGTGATAAGCTCTGCTCTTGGGTTACTCGGCCCGTTTATTGTTGGAACTTCTATTGATAAGTATATAGTGAACCAAGATACCGCTACATTTGTGAAGGCACTTGTTGCGTTATTGTTCATTTACATTTTTTACTCGTTATCCTCATGGTTGCAAAACTATTGGATGATTGGGGTCGCTCAAGATACAGTGTTTGAAATGAGAACATCACTTTTTCACCATTTGCAAAAGCTTCCGATTCCTTACTTTGACAAACGTCAACATGGGGAATTAATGAGCCGTGTGACGAACGATATGGAAAATGTCAGTTCTACTTTAAACAGTTCGTTTATACAAGTTGTTTCTAGTATATTGACGATAGTAGGTACTGTTTCTGTTATGTTGTATCTAAGTCCTTTGCTAACGGTTATCACACTTACGATTGTACCTGTTATGTTTTTTGGGTTGAAATGGATTACGAATCGAACAGGGAAATTGTTTAAAGAAACACAAAAAAATCTCGGCGAGTTAAATGGTTACATTGAGGAGACCATTTCTGGCCAACGAATCGTTAAGTCTTTTTCTCAAGAAGAACGAGTGATGCGAGAGTTTCGAGAAAAAAGTACTAAATTGAAGAAGACAGCATATTGGGCACAAACGTTTTCAGGATTTATCCCGAAACTAATGAACGTATTAAATAACTTAAGTTTTGCTATTATTGCATTTGTTGGTGGGATCTTCGCCTTAAATGGTACAGCTGGAATTACTATCGGGGTGATTGTTATTTTCGCCGAGTACTCTCGTCAATTTACACGCCCGTTAAATGATTTAGCAAACCAGTTTAATACACTACTATCTGCAGTAGCAGGAGCAGAGCGAGTATTCGATGTGTTAGATGAAACAGAAGAAGCGGAAGATGAAAAAGATGCGATTAGCCTGCGTTCTGTTAAAGGAGATGTAACGTTTAACAACGCGACTTTCTCTTATGAAGAAGATGAGCAAACAATTCGCAATGTTTCATTTCGTGTATCTGCAGGTGAAACAGTTGCTTTCGTTGGTCCAACTGGAGCTGGAAAAACGACGATGATTAATTTGCTTTCAAGGTTCTATCAATTGGATAGTGGCGAAATTTATATTGATGGTCATGAAATTAAGTCGATTAAGCGAGAAAGTTTAAGAAGCCATATGGCGTTTGTGTTGCAAGATTCGTTTTTATTTGAAGGGACGATTCGTGAGAATATCCGCTATGGAAAATTAAATGCAACGGACGAAGAAGTGGAAGAAGCAGCAAAATCAGCCAACGCCCACTCGTTTATTCGGAAATTGCCAAAAGGCTATGATACAGTGCTAAAACAAGATGGAAGTGGAATTAGCCAAGGGCAAAAACAGTTATTGTCGATTGCAAGAGCCTTGTTGGCGGACCCGTCTATTTTGGTTTTGGATGAGGCAACTAGTAGTATTGATACGATTACCGAAGTGAAGATTCAAGAAGCGTTGCAACGTTTAATGAAAGGTCGAACTAGTTTTGTCATCGCCCATCGCTTAAATACAATCCAAAAAGCGGATCAAATTTTAGTGTTGAAGGATGGAGAGTTAATTGAGAAGGGATCGCATGACGAGTTGCTAGATTATGGCGGGTTTTATCATGATTTGTTTACGAGTCAGTTGAGAGAGATTGTTGGATAATGATAGTTTAAGTAAAGAAGATAGGCAATTCAGTTCCTGACTAGGCTGGATTGCTTTTTTCTGTTTAGATACATTAAAAAAGTTGCGTGATTGGGATTGAAACGCAAGAAGGTGAAATTGTAACAGAAACATAGTGGATTGAAACACAAGAAGCGAGGATTGAAACACAAGGAGCAAGGATTGAAACACAACCAGTGTAGATTGAAACACAAGTTGGACGTGCGAAAGAAATTGAAACAGAAACCATTAGGATTGAAACACAAGGAGCAAGGATTGAAACACAACCAGTGTAGATTGAAACACAAGTTGGACGTGCGAAAGAAATTGAAACAGAAACCATTAGGATTGAAACACAAGGAGCAAGGATTGAAACACAACCAGTGTAGATTGAAACACAAGTTGGACGTGCGATAGAAATTGAAACAGAAACCCCCATGATTGAAACACAAGTAGAAAAAATTGAAACACAAACTAAGCAGATTGAAACACAAAGCAGATATCTCCTCGCATCGAAAGCAAATAAATCAACTGTAGTAATAAACTCCCCTACTCTCCAATCTTGTCGAAAACTTTTTCCTCTTAATTTGTCCTAATTAATACTTTTTCGCTTGCCTAGTTTGTATATATAAACTATAATCTCTAGAGAATATGTAATATTCTGAAAAATAAAACTATTAAAAGTGTGGGGGGATTGGATGGAAGCATTTATTAATCTTTTAAATGATGTTCTATGGAGTACACCGATGATTGTTTTCTGTTTAGGGGTTGGATTACTGTTCACCATTTGGACTAGGTTTGTGCAAGTACGTCTTTTCAAAGACATGCTAACACACACGTTCAAAGGGAAAAGTTCAAGTGCTGGGGTTTCATCATTCCAAGCATTAGCCATCTCGCTTTCTGGACGCGTAGGTACTGGTAACATCGCAGGTACGGCTACTGCAATCGCTTTCGGTGGACCGGGGGCCGTTTTTTGGATGTGGACGATCGCGTTTATCGGTGCATCTAGTGCCTTTATCGAATCAACACTTGCACAAGTTTATAAAGAAAAACAAGAAGGGCAATACCGTGGAGGCCCTGCTTACTATATTGAAAAAGGTATCGGCTGGAAATGGTATGCTGTATTATTTGCTGGAGCAGCCATCCTAGCAACAAGTTTCTTAATGCCAGGAATACAAGCGAACGCAATTGGTGAAGGATTAAACAATGCGTTCAACGCAGATAAAACTTGGGTAGCAATCGCATTAGTTATTGTTATCGGACTTATCATTTTTGGTGGAGTAAAACGTATTGCTTCGGTTGCACAAATTGTAGTTCCATTCATGGCAGTAGCTTACGTATTTTTAGCAATCATTATTATTTCAATGAATATTACGGAATTACCTGGAGTTATCGGACTAATTTTCAGTAGTGCATTTGGTTTCGATTCTGCATTCGGTGGAGTGGTAGGTGCAGCAATTGCTTGGGGTGTAAAACGTGGTATTTACTCGAACGAAGCTGGTCAAGGTACTGGACCACATGCAGCAGCAGCGGCGGAAGTTTCTCACCCTGCTAAGCAAGGTTTAGTTCAAGCATTCTCTGTATATATTGATACATTACTTGTATGTTCTGCAACGGCGTTTATGATTCTTTTCACAGGGATGTATAACGTTCATGGTGCAGAAGAAGGACAATTCTTAAAAGTAGGTATCGGTGAAATGATCGTGGCTGGACCTGCATATACGCAAGGTGCCATTGAGTCTGTATTACCAGGTTTCGGAGCTGGGTTCGTAGGAATTGCATTACTATTCTTCGCATTCACAACAATCATGGCTTACTACTACATTGCAGAAACAAACATAGCTTACTTATTCAAAAAGGGTAAGTGGAAAAATGTTGGAATGTTCTTATTAAAAGTTGTCCTTTTACTTGCTGTATTCTTCGGGGTTACTAGAGAAGCAGGAGCAGCATGGGTACTTGGGGACATTGGACTTGGGCTCATGGTTTGGATCAACTTAATTGCAATCTTAGTTCTGGCAAAACCTGCAATAGCAGTTTTAAGAGATTATGATGAGCAAAAGAAAGCTGGGCTTGATCCAACATTCGACCCTGAAAAGCTAGGCATTAAAAATGCAGATTTCTGGGTAAAAGAATACAAAAAAGAAGACGACAAAGCTTCATAATAAAAAAGTGCGGACGCCATTTTAATAGGCAACCGCACTTTTTTTATACATAAAATCAAATCGTCAAATCTTCTTCTTTCATCGGTTCCTCCGAAGGCTTACCAATATAATATCCTTGTGCATAATGGATGCCCAATTCTCTACAAAACACTAACTCTTCTTTTCTCTCAATTCCTTCAGCTAACACTTTTAAATTTAATCTTCGAGAAATACCCATTACATTTTGCAGGAACATTTGCTTCTCGACATCCTTATCACAAAAAGAAATATAGTCTCTATCAATTTTCACATAGTCTGGCCTCAATGCCTCTAATACTTCCAATGTTGAATAACCAGCACCAACATCGTCAAGGGCAACTTTCATGCCCGAATTTTTATAAGTTCGGAATATATTTTGTAGATGTCCTAAATCTTTAATTTTCTCAGACTCTACTACTTCAAACACTAAGTTCTCTGGTGAAACATTATATTTCTTCACAATTTGAAAAGTATGACGCAAACAAAATTCAGGATTATAAATGGACGAAGGTAAGAAATTAATAAATACCTTCACATCTTCATTAAGCTTTTGGCTACTTGAAATAATAGAACTTTCACGGGCCTTTTGATCTAAAAAATTGTGTAGATTGGCGTTTCTAGCAAATTCAAATAACGGATATGGTGGCAAAAACTCTCCACCTTTAATCGGTCTTAATAAACATTCATAGGCAAAAATAGCGTTCTTTTCTGACTGTAAATCAACGATTGGTTGGAAAAATGTCTTAAAGGAGCCATCTCTCATAATTCGAATCAAGTCCTGGTTAGCCAACAATTCATGAAATATATGTACCTCTTCATAGGATGGCATATCCAAAGTTTTAACTAATAGTTTTTCTGAATCAGTTTCGGGTAACGTAGCTACGAGCTCTTCAATGAAATTAGTTAGTTCGTTTAATGAGTGATATGTGTATTCACTATGTGGGATACGAGCTGTCTCCATATTATCCTTTTTCTCAAATATTACAAAAAGAGTACCATGTGTTTCTATTAAATTAGGAACCCCACAATCTATACAGTTCATATTAGAAACCTCCAACTTCATTTTAAATGTATATTCGACAAAAATAGACAAACATCCTCGTCTATTAGCATAAAAATTGTAGGAAGTAAATAAAGGTTTTTTTCTATTTATGTCGAAAAGATATAAAAACTTTCACAAGTAGGATGGAGAATGTTAATGCTAGCAGAGAAATTACTATTACATGTGTTAATTATATTAGCTCCAGTACTTATATACTATATTGTTTCAGATAATAACCGTTTTGGGAAGTCTCCTTTTTTCATTGGTACGTTACAAGGGATAGCGGCCAGTCTATGTCTACTTTTTGCACATCACGAGTACGGACTTTATTGGGACCTTCGTTATATCCCGCTAGTTTTGGCCATTTTATATGGAGGGCCAAAAGCAGGGCTGATGGTTCTAGGTAGCATTTTAGCCACACGTACATATCTTGGTGGAGAGGCGCTTGCGTTTGGTTACATCAGTGGAATATTAGCGGCTTCGGTACCGTTTTTATTTGTCGGGATATTCCAAAAAATACAATCAAAGAAAAAAAGAATAGAAGCAGCAGTACTTTTTGGACTTTGGCCAAATCTGATTATGCTTTCCGTATTAATCGTATATTTACTTTCTCACGACATTTATGAAATGAAGCTAGATGGAAATATTGAGGTGTTAATATACATTATCTCTTTCGGTGTCATTCAAGTGATAGGTGTTGGCTTTGCCTCCATGCTCTTAGAAAGTGCGATTGAACGGGAGAAAATGAAAGAAGAAATTAGAAGAGCAGAAAAATTAAACACATTAGGCGAATTAGCAGCATCCATTGCTCACGAAGTGCGTAATCCGTTAACCGTTGTAAAAGGTTTCCTGCAATTAATGCAAAAACAAGAAAAAGGCCAAAACTTTCAATACCTCTCTTTAGTTTTAACGGAACTAGGAAGAGCCGAAGCGATTATCAATGACTATTTAAACTTTGCTAAACCTGAGTTTAAAAAGATTGAAAAATTTTATCTTTACGAACTAATAACGGACGTTTTACTATTGATCAACCCATTAGCGATGACAAAAGGGGTTCAAATTGATCAATATTTAGAAAAAAATATTATCATTGAAACCGATAAAAATCAGTTAAAACAAGCTCTTGTTAATATTGTGAAAAATGCGATTGAAGCCACTCCACAGGATGGTAGAGTTAGCGTCAACCTGCATTTACGTGATAATCAAGTTTGCCTGACGATTAAAGATACCGGTAAAGGAATGACAAGTGAACAATTATCCCGCATCGGATCGTTATTTTATTCAACAAAAGAAAAAGGAACAGGCCTTGGAACAATGGTGTCCATTCGGATCATTGAAACAATGAATGGAAAAATAAACTATGCTAGTAAAATAGATGAAGGAACTGAAGTAACGATCCTTTTGCCCGTAGCAAAATTAGATAGCCAATTGGAAGAAGAGAAACAAGTAGGATAATGGAAAAAGCAAGTGTACTCATATGTCTGGAGTCACTTGCTTTTTCATTTTTTATTTCAATCAATTTCATAATTACGGTTCGTTTATTGAAACTCACTCATTTAGTCAGCATTTAATTGCTTCAACGGCTTGTCAGCAGGACCTTCTAACACCTCACCATGTATCGAAAAACGCGAGCCATGACATGGGCAATCCCACGTTCTCTCTCCGTCATTCCATTCGACTTCACAACCTAAATGCGTACATGTCGTATCTACGCAGTGCACGACTCCATGCTCATCTTTATACGCTCCCGCACGCTCTCCGTGAATAGAAACTACTGCACCTTCATCCAGTTCTAGTTCTTCTACCTGCTTTGTAGGTCTGTCTAATTTTCCCTCCATCAAATGCCCCGCAACATCAAAGTTAGTAGAAATGAATTTCTTCAAACTAGGGTCTGCTACAAATCTAGAAGGAGAAAATAAATCTAAATAAGGATTTTCTTTTTCCATAATAAAGTCTTGCATCATTAAAGCAGCAGCTGTCCCATTTGTCATGCCCCATTTTCTAAAGCCTGTTGCAATAAGAATACGCGGATTTCCTTGTGTGATTGGTCCTACATAAGGTATTTTGTCTAATGTATATAAGTCTTGAGCAGACCATCGATACGGAATTTGCTTTATGCCTAACACTTCTTCTCCGAATTGTTTTAATGCTTTGTAATGCTCCAGTGTACTTTTTCCTTGTCCCGTTTTATGACCTTCTCCACCAATCAACACTAATTTTTCGTCACCATCTGTAGTGAAACGTAACGATCTTGTTGGCTGGTCGGCACTATAGTACATTCCATCCGGATACTCTTTCTCCGTTTTAGCTGCGACAATGTAAGACCTTTCAGCATACATTCTTGTGAAAAAGAAACCTTTGCCATCGTAAAAAGGAAAGTGGGAACAAGCTAATATCGTTTTGCAATGAATTTTGTTGCCGGTCTTTGTTTTCACTATTAGCTGAGGTGACTCTTCCACATCAACAGCAACAGTACCTTCATAGATTTCTCCGCCCTTTTCAGTAAACTCCTCAACTAGACGTTTTAAATACTTTAATGGATGAAATTGAGCTTGCTCTTTCATCACCGCAACAGATAAGGCGGAAATGTTAAAAGGAACTTCCGATCTATGTTCACTTTGAATACCTAATTTGCGATATGCATCCAACTCCTTTTGAACTTTTTGTTCTCCTTGTTCACCTGTTGCATATATACAGGCATCTTGCAGGGAAAAATCACATTCTATTCGTTTTTGATCTACTAAATTTTTTATATAATGTAGGGCATTATTATTTGCTTCGTAGTACAACTTCGTTTTTTCTTTTCCAAAATGATTTAGTAACTCGTCATAAATCACACCGTGTTGGGCAGTAACCTTAGCCGTTGTATGGCCAGTTGTTCCATTTAAAATCTTTCCAGCATCAATGATGGTAACCTTAAACCCTTCTTGTATAAGTTGATACCCTGCTGTAATACCGGTAATACCAGCCCCAACAATACATATGTCTGTATGTAAATCATGTTCTAATTTAGGATAACTAGATAACTCCGTAGATCGAAGCCAAAAAGGCTCAGGCGCTTTCGGTAAACCATCCGTATAATTCTCTGCTTCCATTTTAGTAATCCTCCTTAAGTAGTCAGTGTACTTAATTTTTCCAATTAAAGAAGAATCATGTATGCAAGTCGAAGTTTGGGATTATTAGATTAAAAAGGTGGGAAAATAAACGATAGTTGGATTATGAGCAGAAAAAGAGTAGAATGAATGGATAAAGCACGCAAAGGAGCAAGTTATGACAACACCTATCATTTCATCTTTACAACCATTTTTACAACAAGTTTGGGAAAAGTCAGAGTTTGAAACTGCAACACCTGTTCAAGAACTAGCCATTCCAAAAATTTTAACCGGAGATGACTTACTTATCGAATCTCCAACAGGTACGGGTAAAACATTAGCTTATTTAATTCCAATCATCGAAAAAATAAATAAAGAAAAACAGCATCCTCAAGCAATTATCCTAGCACCATCAAAAGAGTTAGCAATGCAGATTCTTGGTGAACTTCAAAAGTGGACGAAAGGTAGCGATATTGTTACAACTTCCATTATTGGAGGCGTGAACATTAAACGCCAATTGGAAAAGTTAAAAGATCGCCCACAAATCATTGTCGGAACGCCAGGTCGTCTAATCGAACTAGTACAGATGAAGAAGATAAAAATGCATGAAGTAAAAACAGTCGTCTTAGATGAAGGTGATCAATTATTAACTTCGGAACATTTACCATCGATTAAAAATATAGTAAAAGCAACGTTAGCAGATAGACAGGTTTTACTTATTTCTGCAACAGTTAATGACGCGGCTATTTCTATTGCAAAAGAACTAATGAAAGAACCAGAGTTAGTAAAAGTAGAAACCGATGCAAAAAGCAAAGCGAAAGTAGAACATTTTTATGTTGTAAGTGAGCAACGTGACAAGGTAAACATTTTGGCAAACGTTGTACGTGAATCTAAAATAAAAGCGTTAGCCTTTGTGCGAGACATCGGGAATTTATCTGTTGTGGCAGAAAAACTAGCGTTCAAACAGTTAGACGTAGGGGTACTACACAGTGATTCTAGCAAAAAAGATCGTGAAACAGCATTAAAAGAGTTCCGAAATGCTGAATATCCGATTCTTTTAGCAACAGATATTGCTGCGCGTGGATTAGATATTAAAGAATTAACACACGTTATTCAATACGACATTCCGCAAGATGCGTCGAGTTATACACACCGATCAGGACGAACAGGCCGACAAGGAGCAACTGGTACGGTTATTTCTATCGTAACACCAAGAGAAGAACGTACATTAAAGCAAATTGCGAAAGAAATCGGTATCACTTTGCAAAAACGTGAAGTGTTCGGAGGTAACCTAGTAGAAGAAAAACCACAAAGACCTCAAAGAACATTTAAACCGAAAAAAAAGAACGCACCAACTCGCAACAAAAAACATACTAAATAATACCAACAAAGGCCATCTCTAGCACGAGATGGCCTTTATTACAAAAGTGTATCAGGTGCCAGGCACTTGTAACACTACTGTAATGAAAAATGCCATATAATATGACGAGTGTCAGGCACCTGTAAGGAGTTTGTAAAATTTAAACCAGTATTTCCCAAATTTGAAAACTGTTTTTATGAGGCAATATTTCCCCGTTAAGCTTGGAATTATTGTAAAATGGTAGAAAGAGAGAAAAGTGATGGAGGCTATTATATAATGTTTTGTCACCAGTGTGGAGCGAAAGTTAACCAAGAGGCTAATTATTGCTCCAATTGTGGAGCCAATTTAAAAGAAGAAGATATGTCGGGGGAGAATGTGGAACAGGAAGCGTTGCTAGATAGAAGCTCTCGCGCGAAACAGAGTAAATTTAGACACTATTTACCTGTCATCCTTCCAATTGCTAGTTTACTAGTGTTTGCCACCATAATTAGTAGCTATTATTTTCACGAACAAAATATGAATACAAAAGTAATCGCTATGCAAAGTGAAGCAGAAGAATTTGCATTAGAAGGCGAGTATGATAAAGCAAAAGAAATTTTACAAGCAGCAAGCGATATTCGACCAAACTATCATATTGTGAAAAATAACATTGAAGTTATTAAATTGATGCAAGACTTTCAAACATCCTTACAACTTCTTGATGAAAAAATACTAGAAAAAGAGTATGCAGAAGCGGAAAAGTTGATCATCCAACTTAAAGAAAGTTTACCAAGAATAGATGGTCCACTAATAAAACAATTACGATCAGAAATTGAAAACAAGGAAGCTACGATTAAAGTAAGTAAAATTGTAGAAGAATTAGAAGGTTTAACGACGGTTTCCGAACTAGCTCGAAAGCTTCAAGTATTGTCCTCTGTACCATCAGAAGATGGGGCGGCAGTAAAAGAACAAGTGATAAATCGAATTGTGCAACTTACAGTGGAAGAAGCGGAACTGGAGATAGAAAATAAACAATTTACCCGTGCTCGTTCTGTTATCGACCGTGGGCTACAATATGCTGTAAATGACGACCGCCTATTAGCGTTAAGAGATAGAGTGCAATCAGAACAAGAAGCGTTTGAATTAGCTGAGCAGGAAAGACTAGATAAAGCGATTGAAGCAGCAGAAAAAGAGGAATTGCAAAATAAAACAGCTGCTGTAGAAGTCATTCATTTAGAAGCAGAACTAGATGACTTTGGGGGACTTTCCGTAACAGGCCAAATTCATAATATCGCAACAACGGGAATTTACTCTGTAACGATTACTTACAATATTTTAGATAAAGAAGGCGTTATAATCGACACACGCCAAACAACCGCTTATCCGTACCATATCCCGCAAAGTCAATATGGAAAATTCGAAGATTACTATTTCGGTATATTTGAAGAAGTGAAAGTAGAGATTGAAAATATTACGTGGTACTTAGATTGATTTGTTACATGATACGTTTAAAGAATCACTCACTTAGATTAAAAAGGTGTGAATGCAATGAAAGCAAAATGGATCTTTAGTATCCTAACAACTATTATAATTGTTGTAGCCGGCGTTTACTCTTACCAATGGATTAAAAAAAACGTGCCAAAACAGCTTGCATTGCCTTCTAGCTTATATGTACCAATAGAAGACAGAAGTAATGAAACGGTGCCTCAACAATTAAAAGAAATAATATATGAATCTCAAAAACTTGTAGTAAAAATAGAACTACCTGATGGCTCATACGGCTCTGGTTTTTTATATAACGACAAAGGGGATATCATTACGAATGCCCACGTCGTTCCGAATGTAAAAGAAGTGAAAGTGAATACGGCAGATTCAAGAGAATTAACAGGTGAAGTAATTGGTATTAGCGTCGATACAGATGTGGCAGTAGTTCGCGTTCCAGAATTAGAAGGAATAGTACCGATGAGAATCGCTAAATCAAGAAAAGCAGAACTTGGAGACGAAGTAATTGCACTTGGAAGTCCGCTAGGTTTACAAAATACGGTGACAACCGGCATCGTAAGTGGACTTGGACGCTCGTTTAATATTGATGCCTTTCGTTATGACGACATGTATCAAATCTCAGCACCAATCGCTCCTGGTAATAGTGGCGGTCCACTAATTGATAGTAGAACCGGAGAAGTAATAGGTATTAACTCCGCTATTTTAGAACAAGGTGTAATCGGATTTAGTATTCCTATTATAAATGTCTTACCACTTGTTGACACATGGATTCAAACACCGATGAAGTCCTTACCTCGTATTGGAGTGAATATGCCTGGCAACAACTCAGGAAGCAGTACGACGAACGAGGACATTGCAACATATATCGTTCATTATTTTTTCGAAAGTATTAATTATCGAGACTATGTGACAGCATATTCTTTACTCGGTAGTGACCTACAATCTTCCAAATCATATGAAGACTTACGTAAAGAATATATAGACTTAGTAAATATTGAAGTCAACGCTATGTTCCCAGAAACAAAAGGGAGAAACGTTGAAGTGATAGCGACAACGACTGTCGGGCAACGAGATGAAGGTGGGCTATCGACAAGGCAATACAAAGTCACTTTTGAGCTCGGTCAAGAAAACGACCAAACAAAAATACTTTCTATGAAACAAGAAAGAATAGATTAATAGTTGAATCGATTTCATAATTACTGTTCGTTTAGTGAAAAACGAATGTTCCGTTTTTATAATTAAATAGCCTTCGATATAAAACGTAAATTATATTAAGTAATAGGTTTAATATTCGTTTTTCGTTTAGTAATTGTACATTATGAAACTCACTCAGTTATGTGGAAGTCAGGGTCTTCAAACACCCTGGCTTTTTCATGTGCTTAAACTACCCTCCTTACTCCAATTAAAACCCCTCTCCAATACGGATCTAGACTTGCAATAGAAACTTTTTTTTCTATTCTAGAAGTATGAAGTATCCTATCATTCCCTATATAGATAGCAACGTGCCCAACTCTACTTAGCCCTTTATTTTTCTTACGCTTAGGGGTAGTGAAAAACAGTAAGTCTCCTGGTCGCATTTCTTCAACCGGCACACGTTGACCTATTAAAGCTTGTTGACGAGAAGTCCTCGGCAGTGTAACACCATGCAATCCATATATATAGTGAACAAAGGAACTGCAGTCAAACGTCGTTACTTGAAAAGAAGGGGCGCCAAATTGATAAGGTGTCCCTAAAAACTTCATTCCAGTTTGAAATATTTTATTTACCTTTACCTTTACTTCCGTCTTCATCAGAAAACTCCTTCTCACTTGTCATTGTGCTTCTATATTTAATGCCACTTCTTGGAAAGTGGATTGGACAAGTAACTAGGAAAAGAGCCTTATTTATGTTTAAGTATGGAAATGGATTGGAGGAGGGAAGAAAAAGAATGAGGACCAACTTGGATCGAGAAATCAAGCGAGATGGTCGTCATCACCGAGATGAGGACCAACTTGGATCGAGAAATCAAGCGAGATGGTCGTCATCGACGGAATGAGGACCAACTTGGATCGAGAAAAAAAGAGAAATGGTCGTCATCACCGTAATGAGGACCAACTTGGATCGAGAAAAAAGGAGAAATGGTCCTCATACCTAATTGAATTACCTAAAATCACAACAAACCATCACGCCTTTCTTCTCCCTAAAATCGTTATGATAAAAATAACCGCAGCTAATGCATACGCAACGTACGCCACGCTTGCATATGCTTCCATGTTTTTCACACCGATTGCAAAAAATGCCCAAACGAACACAAGCGGATAAACCCAATCAGCATGTTCAACTCGAAACACAATCGCCAGGATCGTAGCTACAACTAACATAATAACCGTCCATGTTGGAGCAGAAATACCCCAACCGTCCCAACCGATAAAAACAAGATAGTAACTTATGTTTACAATCGTTGCAACGCTAATCCAGCCCAAATAGATAGAAAAAGGAACTTTATCCCAAAACCCCGCGTTTCTTTCCATCAACTTTTTATATAAAACAATCAACGTAACAAGCAAGCCAACCATAATAACAACTGTTGTCATAAACAGTTCATAATGCCAGCAAATAACCCATGCGCTATTTAAAATACAGCTAATAATAAAATATAAACTCGTCTCATTATATAGTGGATGATTGCGACGACGTTTTGGAGCTTGCCTTAACACCCAAACACCAAGCAAGAAATAAATGAGCCCCCAAATACTAAACGCAAAACTTGCTGGTGTGATTAAAACTTCTAACCTATTTGATATTTCACCAGTCGTTTGCCCGTTCAAAGGTAAAGCGTTCGCTAAAAAATTCACAAAAATAACTAGCATAAAAGCAGTAAGGTTTAACCAAAAAGTCATGTATTTTTCTCCTTTCAAAAGAGAACAAAAGTCCTTTGTGCATATTTTATACCATTATATGCTCGACCAATTCAAAATAGAGCAGTCCAAAAATCTTGTCTTCTTCCTACCCTTCTACCCTTTTTCTGAAAAGTACAGTATATATTTTTATAACTTGTCTCATATGATGATAAAAGGTTAGTGCTGCTAGGGAGGAGTTTCAAAAATGAGAAGATTTTATAAAGGAGTTATTTTACTCGCCATCGCTGCTTTTCTTGGCGAAAGTTTAGAGTTCGTTGTTAACATGTTGCTAGCAAACTATTTAGGGGAAGTTGGACTAGGTCTTTACATGTCTATTCTGCCAGTCATTTTTCTCGTTGTCGTTATTTCTAGTATGGAATTGCCGATATCTGTATCGAAATTCGTCGCGGCCAAAGAAGAAAAATTTCATGCGAGTATGCTTTATCATGCAATAAAATTAACGATTGTTGCGACAATCGGAATGATACTCATCGCCCTCATTGTCTTACCAAACATTCCTGTATTTAATCAGTACCATCCATTTATTAAGTGGGCAGTCATTTTGCTTATCCCAATCGTTTCGTTTGCCTCCATCGTAAGAGGTTATTTTATGGGATTACATAAAATGGGGACCATTGCCATATCGAACTTTTTACGAAAAGCAATCCAACTAATCTTACTCACTATTGTCTATAAATTGTTCCACTTTCCATTAGATACGTCTATATTTATTGCCGTATGCACGTTAATCGTAACAGAGCTATTAGTCGCCATCTACTTATTATCAATGTTCGCCCTTCAAGTTCGAAGGTTACGAGAAAAAACTGCAAAATCTTTAATCGGACGAGATGTAAGAAAGAGTTTATTAGAAATTTCCATACCAACGACAAGCATGAGAATATTCCATTCTGTTTCACATGCTGTCCAGCCATTTATTATAAAAATAGCTTTACTAAAGGCTGGTTTACCAGAGGCTTTGGCATTAGAACAGTTCGGATTACTAGCTGGTGTTGCCCTTACAATTGGATTCTTCCCAGGGTTTATTGCGCATTCCTTACTAATCGTTCTTATCCCAACCGTTTCAGAAGCGCATGCAAAAAAAGACTTCGAGAAATTACGTACCATTTTACAACAAGTAATGATTCTTACTTTTGTATACGGAATTCCTTCCGTCATTTTGTTCTACTACTTTGCTGTACCACTTACAAACATATTTTTTGAGTTTTCACTTGCGGCCAACTACTTACAATTATTATGGCCATATTTCTTGTTTCACTTTTTTGTCATCCCGATGCAGGCATTCTTAATTGGTTTAGGGATGATTAAGGATGCATTCCTACATGCAATCTGGTCGACAATTATTGGCTTTTCGATGATATTGTTACTAGGCTCCATGCAGAGTTTACAAATGAATGGCGTCATTATTGGAATGAATGCGGGAATCGTTTTGCTCACACTCATGCATTATTTGACAATCTGCAACAAAATTGGTGTAACATTATGGTTAAGAGTGCCAAACTTCAAAGGTATCCCTAGATAGAAAAGGGAAGTAATTCCCTTTTCTATTCTAAAAGAGAACAGTTAGTTAATACTAACGACATAGAGGTGGAAACAATGACTTCAGAGAATAGAAGCAGGAAAGATGAGATTCGAAATAAAGTGTGGGACAAGCTTACCGAAGAAAAGTTAGGAAGGTTTCCGTTTCCCTTACACGGTAGAATTCCAAATTTCAAAGGTGCGGAAAAAGCTGCGCATTTAGTGACAACGATGCCTGCTTATAAAGAAGCGAAAGTTGTAAAAGTAAATCCAGATTCCCCACAATTGCCATTAAGAGCCCAAGTACTCAAAGATGGAAAAACATTGCTCGTACCAACTCCAAGGTTAAAAGACGGATTTATTCAAGTGCAACCGTCATGGGTACCACCTGGGGAAGAAAGAAAAGCAGCCAGTCTAAAAAATATTATGTCATACGGAAAAGTTACACCACTCGACCAACTCCCAACGATTGACATGCTCGTAGTTGGATCTGTTGCACTACACAAAGACGGACGAAGGTTAGGAAAAGGAGAAGGGTATGCAGATAGAGAATATGCCATCATTCGCGAACTAGGAAATCCTGAAATCCCGGTCGTAGCAACCATTCAGAGTGCTCAACTTGTAGAAGAGGATATTCCAAAAGATGAATATGACTTATCTGTTGACTGGATCGTCACGGAGAAAGAAATTTTAAAAACGAATAGCCCTTATGAAAAACCAACAGGCATCGTATGGGAACTCGTAACAGAAAAAGAAAAAGAAGAAATGCCAGTTTTAAACGAAATTTGGCAACTGAAGCATGTTCATAAATAAATGAAAGGCTTTCGTGAAAATTGTTGCTTTGCGTTGTTAATAAATTATAGTGGATTGGAGCGGAAGGCACTGGACTCCAGCGGGAAATAGTGCGAAGCGTGAGACCCCACAGGCGAAACGCCGAGGAGTAGGTTTTTTCACGATAGTGAAAATAACCTTCCCCTGCGCTCCCCGCGGAAAGCCAGTGCCTGCAGCGCAAAGTAACGGATTATTGCTAATGTTTAGTAGTAAACTTAGTGTACGAAAAAAGCATAAATAAAAGTTCATAGGTTGTACATATGCATTTCATACCTAGCGTTATACAATAAACGTATAACACATAATCGAGCTAATTGAGGTGAGCATTTTGCTTCAACAAAAAGAACAACTATGGCAACTGGCAGAACAATTTTTAACGCTTTGCTATAAAGAACAGAACTTATCAGATGAGCAATTACAAAATAGACTAAAAGAAGTAAAATGCGAAATCGAAGAAACAGGAACATACAAACATTTCTATGAAGAGGTATCGCACGGCGCAAAAATGGCTTGGCGTAACAGTAACCGTTGTATTGGCAGACTTTTTTGGAACTCTTTACACGTCATAGATGAACGTTCATTAAATACAGAAAAAGAGATTGCAAAAGCATTAATCCATCATATTGAATACGGAACGAATGATGGGAAAATCCGTCCGACCCTCACCATATTCCGTCCAGAAGCAATAGGTGGAAAACAAATTAGAATCTGGAACCACCAACTTATTCGCTATGCAGGGTATGAAACAGAAAATGGTGTGATTGGAGATAGTCATTCGATCTCTTTTACAAAAAAATGCATGGAGCTCGGTTGGGAAGGGGAAGGAACTAACTTTGACATTCTACCGTTAGTCATACAAATAGATGGACAAGATCCAAAGTGGTTTGCCATTCCAGAAGATAAAGTGTTGAGAGTTCCATTAACACATCCGACGATGCCCGCTTTCGAAGACTTAGCCTTACAATGGTATGCTGTACCGATTATTTCTGAAATGAAATTAGAAGTAGGTGGGATTGAATATACAGCAGCTCCATTTAACGGCTGGTATATGGAAACAGAGATAGGTGCAAGAAATTTAGCAGATACGTCCCGATATAATATGTTGCCTAAAGTAGCAGAACTTTTTCAGTTTGATACAAGTTCTAATGCAACTTTATGGAGAGACAGAGCATTGATAGAGCTTAATATTGCTGTTCTACATTCTTTTAAAAAGTACGGCGTTAGCATAGTTGATCACCATACAGCGGCAACACAATTTAAGCATTTTGAAGAACAAGAAGGAGCCGCGCGTCGTCAAGTAACAGGTGACTGGACATGGCTCATTCCGCCTGTATCTCCAGCAACAACGCATATTTTTCATAAACCGTATGAAGATAAAGTGGTATCACCTAATTATTTTTACCAAAAAGCTCCATGTTGAAAAAAGCCATGCTTCTATAACTGAGGGCATGGTTTCCTTTATGGCTTAGGAATTTGATAAAGTCGATGAAGTTCAACCAGCTCCCCAAAAAAGATGCAGATGAACTTCATCAATATATAAAAAAAGAGGATCGGACAAAACCAATGAATTTAAATGGCAAAGGTGCCCGCAAGAACAAAAAAGTTGTTCTTGCGGGCACCTTTGCGCTAACAGCCACTTCCTTAAAAACTAATTAAGTAGCTGCCTTCTGCAATTTATGGATAACCGACAACGAGCGACCTGTTCCGATCGCAACTGATTCTAACGGATTTGGCGCTAAGTAAACTGGCACAACAATTTCGTTGCTTAACCATTCTTGCATTCCATTTAGTAATGCACCGCCACCAGTAATGATTACACCACGGTCAACGATATCACCACTTAATTCAGGTGGACAATTTTCTAATGTTGCACGTATTGCTTCTAAAATAGATAGTAAAGATTCTTGAATAGCCTTTTGAATTTCCGTTGATTGAAGTTCAATCGTTTTTGGTAAACCTGTCACTAAGTCACGTCCGCGAACTTCCATCGTAATCTCGGCATGCTCTACAAGTGCATAACCAATTTCCATTTTAATTTGCTCAGCAGTTCTTTCTCCAATTAAGATGTTGTATCTTTTACGAACATGATGAATAATATCATCATCTAACTGATCGCCACCTACACGAATCGAGTTACAAGATACAACGCCGCCATAAGAAATAATCGCAACTTCTGTTGTACCGCCACCAATATCAACTACAACGTTTGCCACCGGCTCATCTACAGGTAAATCAGCACCAATTGCAGCCGCAACTGGCTCCTCAATTAAATGCACATGTTTTGCTCCACAGTTTCTAACCGCATCTTGAATCGCTCTTCTTTCTACAGATGTAGAGCCAGAAGGAGTACAAACGACAACGCTTGGCTTACGAATAGAGAAACCAATTGTTTTGGATGCTTGTTTCATAATTTGTTTTAACATACTTGTTGTAACATCAAAATCGGCAATAACTCCGTCTTTTAGTGGACGAACTGCCACAATTTTGCCTGGCGTTTTACCAATCATGTTTTTTGCTTCCGTACCAACTGCTAGAACTCTTTTCGTTTCTAAATCAATTGCCACAACGGAAGGCTCATTAAATATAATACCTTTATTTTTACTATAAACTAGTGTGTTTGCTGTTCCTAAATCAATTCCAATTTCAGTAGTTGAAAACATAAAATTCACCTATTCTTCCCTATAATAGATTCTTTAACAACGTTCTACAAAAGTTGTCGATTTGTGGGGGTAAATGAGTTAGAATAAATTGGTATATAGCTTGTGATTACCAACAAAGAAGAATATGATAATACAAAACAATACAAGTATAGGTATATAAGGAGGACATTCTCATGGAATATACAGATGATATGAAGGTTCGTTTACGCCGGTTAGAAGGTCAAGTACGTGGCGTATTACGATTGATGGATGAAGGGAAAAACTGCAAAGAAGTAGTAAGCCAAATGTCAGCTGTACGTAATGCGGCTGATAAAGCAATTGCTCACATTGTTGCTACAAACTTACAACAGTGCATCATTGAAGAACAACAAAATGGTGGAGACACAAACAAAATAGTAGAAGAAGCAATTCAGTTATTAGTCAAAAGTAGGTAACGGTATAACAAAAAGGGTGATCCTCAATGGTCACCCTTTAATTCTGTATAAACGACTAACCGCTCTGTATGGTTTTGTGTACTGCGGTTATATGTTCCTGAACACGTTATTAAATTCAGTTGCCTGTTTGTCGAAGGGCCAAATATACTACGTAACGGTGCAGCGTCGTAAGGGTATGACTCTACCTTTTTTACGATGAAGGTAAGTGTTGTGTCGTTTTCCCCTTGTACTATGGCTGCAACAGTGTATGATACACCTGCTTCCACTGTTAACTCAGCTGTAATAACTGGATTTTCTTGTGTGCCTGCTACAAAAATTTCAACCGTGTGTGTACCAGCTGGAACTTGTAGGTAATCTGTTGCTGCTTTAAATGGTGCGTTTTCTACTACTAAGTCACCGTTTACGTAAACATCTACTGCTGGAGCGTCAGGTGATGCGTGAACGATACGAACAGAGGCATCAGAGTTTACACCTGCAAAACTTCCTAAAACCGAAAATGCGATAACACTTGACTACTGCGATCAACAAACGTAATTTCTTCATTTTTTTTCTCTACTTATGCAATGTATATTTTTTGTACAGATTATGTATAACAACCTGTATATGTATTGTATAAATTTTGTAACTTTTGAAAACTTTTAATGTGCTCATGTTGTGAATAGTTACTAGGTATAGTTAGGAGGCGGTGTAAAAAACTAAGGGTGGTAGGTTGTTTAAACTGCATGTAATGCGGGTATTTATGAATATAGGAGGCGATGTTGAATGGGAAGATTAGTTAGAAGAGTTTTCATTGCAGTTTTGCCGATACTTATAAAAGAAGGATACAAATATTATCAAAATAAAAAACAAGGCACACCTAGTACAAAACAATAATTTTGCTTGTAAGGGAGAGGTTGCATGGACGAGAGAAGAATCTATTATGTAACAATGGAAACAGGGGAAGTGCACCGCGAGCCGTTTGATCGGAAAGTGAAATATTATGAAATATTAGCTACGGTGGAAGATGTTTTGAAGTTTGAAGAGTTGTACAAGCAGTTAGACAAAACAGAGTATGATCCGGTTCCGATCTTAATTAAGCCACTTGGGGAAAAAGATGCCAGAGAAACGCGCTCGGAGCAACAATGTATAATGGATGAAGTCTATACAATGATTTACGAACTTGGTACACAAAAAACGAAAATGCAGATAAAAGATATGAACGGTGTAACCAGCTCGAGGTGATGTGGGGCTGGTTTTTTTGTGGGGAAGATTGTGCGAGGGTATATTAGAGCTAAGCGCACGAAAAACTGGCTTAGGTGCACGGAATTTGGGGCCAGGCGCACAGATTTTGACTGTAGGCTAACGAGGTTTAAGGGCTTGGCGCACAAAATATAGGGCCAGAAGCACAAAAATAGTATTATGACTGCAATTGTGCATATACCTGTATGTGTATTTCGATAGGATGCGGACAAGAAAACGTAAGATGCGGTCGAAAATGAGGTATTTCCGGACAAAAAGGAGCAAGATGCGGACAAATTGAGCCGACTTCCGGACAAAATCGTCCGAAATCCGGGCGAACACCACTGCAAACCCAAGAAAAGTAAACTAGGGGTATAAAAGAATGAGGCTACTCTTAGTTCATATTCACCTGACGGCACTAATAAACCATTCAAAAGAACTGTTTTCATTCCCAAGTCCACTAAAACCTTTGAAACTCAAAGCTGTCCAATGTAGACTTATACAAAAATTGATGCGAGGTTTAATGATATGCAGGAAAAGAAAGACGTAACAATGTACCCAGCAACTGCCGTAATCATTTTTGATGAGCAAAAAAGGATTCTTTTTCGAAAAAGGAAAGAGTTTGGATTATGGGGATTGCCAACTGGCTATCCTTTACCTGGTGAAACAATTGAAGAAGCTGCCATAAAAGGTGTTAGAAACGAAACAGGTCTAAAAGTGGAGCTGAAAAAAATAATCGGTGTCTATTCGGATCCATATTCTCAAACATTCGAATATCCGAACGGTGAATTTGTTCAATTTGTCACCACTTATTTTTTAGGAGAAGTTGTGGATGGACATGCACGCCCTTCCCAAAAAGAAGTATCTCATGTACAGTTTTTCGGGCCGCATGAGCTACCAACAGATTTAATGCCATTACCCCCACGCTGGTTAGTTGACGCATTCGCAAACGAGGATGCCGCGTTCATAAGATGATGAGTAAAAGACAAAAGGCGTTTAGCTACTAATCAAAGCAGCTAAACGCCTATCTATACTATATTTTAATCTTAGGGGGATTGAATATAGTAATAAGAATTCTTCACAAAACCTTGAGTGTTGAGAAAGCCTATTTTAGGAACGTCAGAGTGTTTCCGCACTCAACAGTTCAAGCTTAATCAAGGTTCCATCAAAAATCTTAATGTACATTTGTTAAAAAAGTTAAGAAGAAGAGACCCGCAATCACATAAAGTGGCGCCGATACTTCTTTCGCTTTTCCTAAAGCAAGCTTCACTAATGGATACGCAATAAATCCGAATGCAATTCCATCTGCTATGCTATAAGAAAAAGGTATCATCACGATAATTAAAAACGCTGGAAACCCTTCGGAAAGATCTTGAAAATCTATTTGTTTCACACTTTGTAGCATTAATACACCAATAATAATAAGAATAGGTGCAATGGCGCTTCCTGGAATAATTTTTATAAAAGGAATCGCGAAAATAGAAAGTACAAATAAACTTCCTGTGACAATTGCTGTTATACCCGTTCTTCCTCCGGCTGCAATACCCGCAGCACTTTCCACTGTCGAAACAGTTGGACTACTTCCCGTAATTCCACTCGTTAAAATAGAAATACCGTTAGCTTGGAAAGAACGTTTAAACTTTTCTGGACGTTTCGTCATATTTAAGTGACCGTTTATTAATCCGATGTTCTCGAATAACAACACCATCGTTAAAGAAAAGACTGCTACTAGAAAAGCTAGCTCTCCAATCTTTGCAAATGAAACGGCACCAAATAAGGAAACATAGCTTTCAAGTGGTAGAGCGCCGCCGCCCATTTCTTGAAAACTTACGACACCTAACAAGCTTGCGATCACCGTACTAGCCACTATACTAATTAAAAAATTAGCTGGCACATTTCGCATAAACAAAAACACAGCAATGATAATCGATAGGATTGTCGTTATCACCATCGGGCTAGTAACATCGCCTAACATGAGAAGGGAATTGTCGCCTTTCATGATTAAGCCGCCTTTTTCAAGACCGATTAATGTTAAAAATAACCCTAATCCAACCGTAATTCCGTGTTTTAACGAGGTAGGTATTGCTTCTAGCAGCATCTGAGAAAGTCGTGTGAAGGAAACAATCGTTACAATAACCCCAGATACTACGACAACGCCCAATGCTTCTTGCCAAGACAGACCCATGGAATGAACAAGTGTATACGTGAACATCGCATTAATCCCCATACCTGGTACGAGAATAATTGGTGCATTCGCCCAAAAACCCATGAGCAAACAACCAATCACACAAGTAACGATCGTTCCGATAATCGCTGCTTCCATTGGAATACCTGCTTCTGCAAGAATCGTTGCATTAACAGCAATAATGTACACAATGGTAAAGAAAGAAATTAGACCAGCTGTCATTTCTCTTTTCAGAGTTGTTTCATGACCTGGTAAATCAAAATAACCTTTCGACCATTGAAGCATGTAAAACATCCTTATTCAGTTTCCCTCTCCCACCCGGCCGCACAGGACCCACAAGACTCTATTATAATAGGTAAGATGTCTGACGACAATAGTAAAATTTGTACAATAGGAGAAAAAGTTTTAGAAATATTCACAATTGTTAAAGTGTGAATAGGATATACTGGGAATATAGATTGTTTGGAAGGGGTGTAAGTATGGACTTTTCGAGAATAACCGATGATAAAATTCGTAAAGCATATGAAGATGGCGAATTCGAACAATTACCTGGTTATGGTAAAAAGTTAGAGCTAGAAGACTTATCCAATGTTCCACCCGAACTTAGAATGGCATATAAAATAATGAAAAATGCTGGCATGGCAGAAGAAGAGCAAGTACGAAGTGAAATTCAATATATAGAAGATTTAATTGATAAAGCACATGACTCACTAGAAGAAGATCGATTAAGAGTGAGGTTAAACGAAAAATTGATTCGTTTTAACCAGTTGATGGAGAAAAAGAAGCAAGAAACAAATTCGGCCGTTTTTAAAAATTATCAAAATAAAATACATGATAAGTTTTTGAAGTAATTGGAAGAAGGGTTACAGAGTTAGTTTCTGTAATCCTTCTTTTCATTTTTCTTCTTCTTGTTTTAAATATTGTAGGGCTGCGAGTCGGTTTAATACATATCCGAGTGAGTTTCATAATGTACAATTACTAAGCGAAAAACGAATATTAAACCTATAATATAATTTTCGTTTTATATCGAACGTTTAATTATAATAAACGGAATATTCGTTTTTCACTAAACGAACAGTAATTATGAAATTGGTTTATCCAATTAAAATTACGCTGAGATAGGTATGATGAAATTCACCCAATGCCAAAAAATCATAGCTATACACGCCCTTTTCTGCTTAATACTATATTTTATTGTCAACTTTTTGAATTATTACCAGGTGCCAGGCACTTACCGGTTTTTGTCGAAACATATTTTTTCTATGTTGTGGGAAGTGAAGAAACTTTAAAATATAAATCTCGTATTAATTTATGAAGGATTTTTAAGTGGGGGTATGGGGGATGGCTAAAAGAGGCTGTATTAAATGTGGGCATACAGAGGCTAAAACGAAAGAGATTGCTACAACTGGGACTGGGCTATCAAAGATGTTCGATATTCAACATAACAAATTTTTAGTAGTGTATTGCACAAAATGCGGATATAGCGAGTTGTATAATAAACAAACTTCCTCTGCATCCAATGTAATTGATTTCTTTTTTGGAGGATAATAGTTTAGTTTTGAACAGTGGTCATTACCTTTTTGTGGTGATGGCTTTTTTAGTTTTTATATTATATTAAAGCCACATAGGTTTGAGGTTTTTCCAGAAATAGGGATTGAAACAAAAACGAGTTGAATTGAAACAGAAGATTAGAAGATTGAAACAAAAACGAAGAAATTGAAACACAAGTTACTCCTTAAACAGGGATTGAAACACAAACAAAATGAATTGAAACAGAAGATTAGAAGATTGAAACACAAAGGAATGAAATTGAAACACAAGCTTCGCCTTAGATTGGGATTGAAACAAAAACGAGTTGAATTGAAACAGAAGATTAGAAGATTGAAACACAAGAGGAAGAAATTGAAACACAAATTGTAGAAGCAATATCTATTACCAACTAAAATTTAATTAACCCCAATTTCTCATCCAATTTTCATGCAAATCCCCCCCATTTTCTTGTAATATTAAAATATCCACCATTTTGTTAAGAACCAACAACGGTGTCAACACTACTAATACAAACAAAACACACAATTACGTTCTAACCTGGAGGTGACCACACCATATGGGAAAAGTATTAATCATAGAAGACGAAAAAAACTTAGCTCGGTTCATTGAACTCGAGCTTCAATATGAAGGATTTGAAGTAACCCCATGCTATGACGGGCGAGAGGGATTAGACAAAGCCCTCAACGAAGATTGGGACGTTATCCTCCTAGACTTAATGCTTCCAGGATTAAGCGGCATGGAAGTATGCCGACGTGTAAGAGCTGCTAAAGCAACGCCGATTATCATGTTAACGGCTAGAGATAGTGTCATGGACAAAGTTTCGGGATTAGATAGCGGGGCGGATGATTACTTATCCAAGCCTTTTTCAATAGAAGAATTGCTGGCAAGAATCCGTGCGCTCATCCGACGCTCGTTACCAAAAGAAACAAGCCAAAAAGAAGAACATAGTATCACCACTTACAAAGATATTGTTCTAGACGAAGAAGCGCGCACCGTTCACAGGGCAGGCGAGCTTATCGAATTAACGAAGAGAGAATTCGACTTGCTATATATGTTCATGACAAATGTAAACCGTGTACTAACGAGGGAATTACTGCTAGATAAAATATGGGGGCTTGGCACATACGCAGAAACAAATGTTGTAGATGTGTACGTTCGTTATCTTCGTAACAAAATAGACAAGCCCAAACAAGATAGCTACATTCAGACGGTTCGTGGAACTGGTTACGTGATGAGACAATGATGAAAATTGCCAAGCTATACGGTCACCTTCCGATTCGATGGAAGTTAGCCATTTGGTCATCCATTGTTTTGTTTGTTCTTTTTGTCACATACAACTCTCTTCAATACTACGTGTTGCGTACTTGGATGTTAGATCAAGAAGAGCGAAATATTCAAGAAAAAATGAAAGAAATTCACGCCTACTTTTCAGACAAGCCATACCGCATAGACAGGACAGAAATTATTAATAGCAGCCGGTTTCTAGAACGTGCTAGCGAAATGAATGAATTAATTCGAATCTTTGATAAAGATGGCAATCTAGTTGTTGCGGTTGCAGCACCGGGAGTGGCCAGGGAATTAATTGTTACACCTATTTATAATAAAGACCTGGAACACTTTCAAATGAATGGAAAGCATTACTTAGTTCACCGGACACCTTTTATTACGCCATCTTTTATCGGTTACATCGAAATCGTTCGGGATTTGAAAAATTACGAACGTTTAAGAGGACTTATTTTTCTCGTCAATGTGTCAGCGGGAGCGGGGGCAATTCTCCTAAGCGGTATTGGTGGAATGTTAATTGCCAAGCAACTGTTAAGGCCAATCGCAGCTTTAACGGAAACAATTAGAAGAATAAAGAGTAGAGGTTTGAAAGAACGTGTGGCGCATAATATTAACAATCGGGATGAAATTTCAGAACTAACGAGCATGTTCAACGGAATGATGGATGATGTGGAAAGTTCATTCCAGAAACAAAAACAATTTGTAGAAGATGCTTCGCACGAACTGCGGACGCCAATTTCCATCTTAGAAGGGCACCTAAAACTATTAAACAGGTGGGGAAAAAATGATCCAGCCGTCCTTGAAGAATCACTAGAAGCTTCTCAACAAGAAGTGGAGCGGCTAAAAAAGCTAGTGCTCGAACTGTTAGAGTTAACAAGACTAGAGTCAGACAGATTTGAAATTGCAGAAGAACAAATTCACCCGACTCCTGTCATTGAAAATATTATTCAAAAAATGCGCGTCGTTCATCCAGAGTTTGAGTTTACTTTCGCCAATGAAGCAAACATAGAAAATGTCCAAGTGAAAATGGCAGAGAGACATATGGAGCAACTCTTAATTATTCTTTTAGATAATGCAATAAAATATTCTGGAGAAAGTAAAAAAATGGACGTAGCCATCCAGCACTTAAAAGATAGTGGTGAAGTTGCTATTGAGGTAAAAGATTATGGAATTGGTATACCAAAGGAAGAAATCCAGCATATTTTTGATCGTTTTTACCGTGTAGATAAAGCGCGAAGTCGCGACAAAGGTGGACATGGCCTAGGGCTCTCCATTGCCAAAAGAATGGTAAATAATTATAGTGGCAAAATTTTTGCGTCAAGTGAAGAGGGAAGCTGGACTACGTTTACCATCATTCTAAAAGAAGCGAAAGATAATTTCTAATGAAAATCTCATTTATCTTTAAGATTACTTTTAACTAGTTTTGGTTAAATAATAGTAGATAAGATTTTTGTAAGAGGTGAAAAGTATGGGGTATTACGATGATCATATGATGAATCGAGCGGAGCATAAGAAAAAAGGCTCGATGAAAAAGGTATTCTTTGCATCTGTGTTAGGTGGAATGGTTGGTGCATTGGCTGTTGTTGCGATGTTGCCTATCTTGCTAGATTGGGGGGCTTATATTAAGCCAAATCAAGAAACGACTCAACAAAGCATAGAGACATCAACTGTTATCCCGACTGACCAAGTCGACTATAAAAAAATTCAAACAAACATCACAGACGCTGTTGAACTGACGTCAGAAGCAGTAGTTGGGGTTGTGAACATACAGCAAGGGGGAGCGAGTATTTTTGATGCTCGTCCTCAAGGTCAAACAGAAGCTGGAACTGGTTCTGGAGTTGTTTACAAAAAAGAAGCAGGAAAAGCATACATTGTGACGAATCAACATGTTATAGAAAATGCTTCGCGTGTGGAAGTGAGCTTGTCAGATGGAACAAGGCTAGAGGCGGAAGTTTTAGGGCATGACCGCCTAACAGATTTAGCTGTCTTAGTAGTAGATGGCGAGAAAGTTAGAACAGTCGCAAAGCTTGGTAATTCGGATGCTATCACACTCGGTGAGCCAGTTATCGCCATTGGCAATCCATTAGGGTTAGAGTTTTTTGGTTCTGTAACACAAGGTATTATTAGTGGTACGGAGCGAATGATACCTGTTGCTTATGACAGAAATGGAAATCCGCAATGGGAAGCAGATGTAATACAAACAGATGCGGCAATTAACCCGGGTAATAGTGGCGGAGCCTTAATCAACTTACGCGGAGAGGTTATTGGTATTAACTCGATGAAAATTTCCCAGTCACGAGTAGAGGGAATTGGATTTGCGATTCCAGTCAATGCAGCGAAACCGATTATTGAAGATTTGGAAATGCATTCTGAAGTAAGAAGACCATATATGGGAATAGAATTAGCTTCCTTATCAGAAGTGTCGTTACAACATCAGCGAGGCACGTTAAAGCTTTCAGAAGATGTTACGGGAGGAATTGTTGTTATTGCTACTGAACCTTCGTCACCGGCAGATAATGCAGGTTTAACGCGATATGATGTTATCGTAAAGCTGGATGGAAAAGAAGTTAAGAATACTTTAGAACTACGAAAATACTTATATAATGAGAAGAAAATTGGCGATACGATGAAAGTTACGTTTTACCGCAATGGAGAAATTCGTGAGACAGAAATTACATTAGTAAAACAAATGCTGTAATTATACGAATCGAGGCGAATGCTCATGAAAAAGAGTACGGATATAGTAGAGATTAGTAAAAAAACACTTGATGTAAAAAGTATCGTGGAGAAGTACCGTAAAAAAGGATGGAATGTGGAAGTTTGTAAACCACGATTTGATTTAGCCAAAGCATTACCGATAACGTTAGAACATTCTTATAAAATATAAAGTAAAAGACCGCCGAATGAGATGTTCAGCGGTCTTTCACTTTATATATAAAAATGAGTGCAGTTCCTAGCTAAACATAAGTTGTTCTACTTGGATCTTTTGATAAATTAAAACGATCTGTTCATCATCTAACGATACTAAATCTCTTTCAAGCTGGAATCCGTTTTCTACTAATGTCTGTTCCACTTGTTCACGCTCTCCTGCAGATAAAAAATAACGACTCGTTTTTAACATATCCTACACCTCGTAATCTATTAGTTTATTATTATCTTTCCAATTTTATAGATTAATATACATGTTTGATAGAAAATAATTCATAACGACTATCAATTGGGAGTTTGTGTAATTAGTGCGATAGGTTTAATTACCTATTAGAGTTGAGTTTGTGGGTATGTAGTTCACCTTGGTGCTGAAAAGGAACTTCATAAAGTCTATGAAGTTCAACTAGGCTAGAAAAAAAGAGCCAGATGAACTTTATAAGACTTATGAAGTTCAATCAGGCCAGAAAAAAGGAGCTAGTTGAACTTCATAAGGCCTATGAAGTTCAACTAGGCCAGAAAAAAAGAGCCAGATGAACTCCATAAGGCTTATAAAGTTCAACTAGACCAGAAAAAAGAACCAGATGGACTTCATAAGGTCTATGAAGTTCAACTAGGCCAGAAAAAAAGAGTAGGATAAATTTCAATTCAATTTAAAAAAACTGAACTTCAAAAACCATTTGAAGTTCAGTTCCCCTCAGATACTTTCATTTCACTATAAACAACAAGTCGTTCCGCATGAACATTCGTCTTCCGGTCATACTTACCCGTACATGTAATTAAATTCAGCTTTCTCCTAGTTGATGGGCCAAAGATTAGCTGGATGGGAGCTTGGTCATATGGATATTTTTCTACCTTCTCGACAATAAACTCTAACCGATCACCAAACTCGTCCGTGATAAAAATGGAATCCCCTTGCTTTAGTCGTTTTAAATAGAAAAAGATTGCTGGCCCTGTGTAGTTATCCACATGACCAGCAATAACAGCGCTACCTGGCATCCCAGGGGAAATGCCATTAGAAAACCAGGCAACCTCATCTGCATTGTCCGTTATTTCCATCTTTCCTTCCTTTGACAAAGGAGCTGCATAGATAGAAGTTTCCACCTGTAATTTTGGAATTTGAATTTTTACTGGTTTAGCTTTCAAGTTAGATGCAACTGCTAGTGTAGGAAGAAAATAAGATAACGAACAAATAGCACAAACAACAAGGACTAGATTACGCACTTTTAATCTTTTTAAATAATGTAATGAACGACCATACAATCATGCCTAGTAACCCAATAAATAACGGTGGCACAGATGGCATGCTATGAGCGGAACCTCCAAGGCCTGTAGAAGGCATCATGCCAGGGACCATCGTGTAGTCTGTTACTACCATCGCTTCCACCATATCTGCTACATTCACAGCATATACAGTGTAAATTTGATTGGCAGCTAAAGCTGTATCAGATAAGTCTAATACTGCTGTTCCTCCTGTTGTTACCACTTCTAAATTGTATGTTCCTGGATCAAGTGTTACATAAGAAGTCACTTCACCGAACGTTAAGTCTTGAAAAATGGAATCTCCACCAACCATTCTTACATCAACTGCTTGCGCATCGGGGGAAAGATGTCCAACGCGAACCATCGTTTTATTAAGTGGAACATCTATTGAGTTTTCTACAACGTTCATTTCAATGTTTTCCAACTTATTAATAACAGCAATGTTATACGCTTTGTTCGCTTCAATAGCAACTGCTTGGTCTACTAGTATTTCTTCTTGAGTACCTGCTTTATACACATCCACTGTGTAGTTACCTTCATGTAACATGATGTAGTCCGTCATGTCTTTAAAACCTGCACCTTCTACAACAGGCTTGCCATCAACGTAAACATCCACTTCAGGAGCATCGGGTGAGGCGTGGAAAATACGAACCATTGAATCGCCATCTGTTGCTTCTGCATTTGCTATGTACGGAGTAGCGGTCGCGACAATAAGTGTAACGAGCATAATGAATGAAAAAATATACTTTTTCATGATGAAACCTCCATGATTAATGTAATTGGCCATAATAGCCCATCATTTGACATTCTTACTATTTGTAAAATCATGGAGGTTATACCATAAAATTAATATTTTTTTTGCTACCAACTATCTATTAGCCAATAGTAAACCACTAACAACTAATCACTGCTTCTCAATATATTCAAACAAAAACGATTGGCCGTTTCGGTAGAATCTTGGGTCGTAGATGCCTAGTTGGGTGTCGTCGTCTACGATAACGATAAATGGTGACCATTCGTATAGCGTTTTTGCTTCAGGGACTTCAGAGAATAGTTTGTCTAAATCGGCTTCCTCTGCAGATTGTATTGTGTATTGCACTTTTGGTTCTGTAAACAAAGCAACATCTTTAATCGTTACCGTATCACCTTGCTTCCCGATAATCGAGTAATGCCACGGAATAAAGCTCGCAGATAAAGCTAGTTGATCGTATTCTGCTTCATATTTTTTATACAAAGCATATCCTTGTGCACTCTGAATAGCGACATGCGCAACAATTAACACTCCTACTAAACGGTATAACTGGTGGCGGTGACCCTTCCAGTACTTACGTGAGAAAAAACCAACCCCCATGATAAGCCAAAATACGAAATCAACGATTGGAATTGTTCCGAACGTAACACGGGTCGCAGAGAAGGGTTCTAAGTATCCTGTGCCCCATGCATTAAACAAGTCACTCGTATTGTGAACAAATACGGCGATCAGTGAAACATAAAAAAACCGAATATCTCTTTGCTTTAAATAGATCATGCTCAAAAGAAAAAAGAGCAATGCCCAAACAGGAACCATAAATAAAGAATGCGTTATTCCTCTATGCCACATTTGGTACATGCCCTCCGTGTCCCAAAGACTTGAAATAACATCTATATCAGGAATTTGACTTGCGGCAATAGCTGTTACGAACAGAGCGCGTTTTGTTTTTTTATCGTCGTTTCGCTTATCAATTCCTCCATAGATAGTTGCTCCAAAGAGGGTATGTGTAATCGTGTCCATGTGAAACCTCACCTGCTATAAATTGGATTTTCATTTATTATAAGATCTTTATTGTGAAGGAATCAATTTTAATGATTACGGTTCATTTAATGAAAAACGAATATTTTTCTGTAGCATAGTACAGTATGTTCGTGTAAAAAGGATTATTAATGTGGAATGACTTAATTAATCGTTTTTCATATAGTAGTTATTCATTATGTAGTTCACTCAAAGAAAAAAGAAAACACTCTCGGGAAGTGTTTTCTACTCGTTTTTTTCTTCTTCTGTTGGCCCTTCAGGTGGTAAGGGTAGTGGATCTACTTCCACTGCATCTTTTCTATCTAAAGAATAAGCTAAAGTAAATAGGTAAGCTCCGGTAGCTAAAAATAATAACATCATAAAACCTAAGAAAATAATCATTGCACATCCCCCCATAGTACAACATATGAAAGGATGTGCTTGTACATGAACGATTTTCAAAACTATGAGAAGGTGAAATAATTCCAAAATTTATAAATAAGATTTAGTCTCTAAGTAGGAAAAATGCATAACTGAAAAGATTTATATGATATGAATAATAAATGAAATAAATTAATATACAAAATTTGGGCGCCGGTCTATGACATAATTTTAACAAAGCAACCTTTCTATAAGCGAGGAAAAGGGTGTTAGAGAAGGTAACCTTTCATAAAAGTCAAATAATCCTATATGTCGGAGGTGGGTATTAATACATATAATTGGTGATTTAGGGGGAAGGTATTTATTAGTATATTTTTTTTGGAGGAAGTTACTATGGGAGGAAAAGGAAAACAGATTAGGCTAACAGCTGGTGAGATTGGTCAACTTTGGCTTCAATACTTAAATGATAGCTCAAGCATATGTGTTCTTACATACTTTTTAGAAAAAGCTGAGGATGTTGAAATTAAGTCTGTAATTGAATTTGCTTTAAGTTTATCAAGTTCACATATTCAAAAGATCACAGCAATACTAACAGAGGAAAAAAATGTAATTCCAAAGGGATTTAGTATTGAAGAGGATGTTGATTTAACTGCTCCTAGACTATATTCCGACAGTTTTGCACTAAATTATATAAACCAAATGTCCAAGGTTGGACTTACAACGTATGCTGGTAGTGTTGGAGCTTCTGTTAGAAGTGATATTAAATCCTATTATATGGACTGCCTTACAGAAACAATGCAACTAAATAGTAGGTCAACTGAATTATTACTGTCTAAAGGATTGTTTATCAGGTCTCCGAGCCTTTCTAATTTAGAGAAGGTTGAATTTGTAAAAAAGCAATGGTTTATGTTAGATGTTTTCGGAGAAAAAAGACCATTAATTGCTGCCGAAGTCGATAATTTATTTGCGAATCTGCAAAGAAATGCCTTGGGAGTAGCTACACTTATTGGATTCAGTCAAGTTGCAAAGGAAAAGGATGTAAAACAGTTCTTCTTAAAGGGTTTAGAAGTTGGGAATAAACATGTTAAATTATTTAGAGGTAAGCTAGAGGAAAGTAAACTTCCTGCACCTATGGGGTGGGATTCAGAAATAACAAATAGTACGGCCCATACTTTTTCTGATAAATTGATGATGTTTTTCACAAGTGGTTTGATTTCTTTGAGCGTTGGCTATTACGGTACAGCTGTTAGTCAAAGTCCTAGAGGAGATCTTAGTTCAATGTATAACAGGCTATCATTAGAAGTTCAAATGTATGCTGAAGATGGAGCTAATATAATGATTAAAAATCGATGGTTGGAACAGCCTCCAATGGCATCCGATCGAGATGAATTAATAAGGGAAAAGAATTAATTTTATTTCATATTTAAAGTCCTGCTGCATTTAGCCAGTTGGACTTTTTCAAATCAAATGAATTAGTTTAATATATTGTAGATAAGAGCGTTGAAGAATAAGTAATTTATAAATAGAGAAAACGCAGTGTTGCTAAAACATCTGCGTTTTTTTGTGCGATTTAATAGAGTAAATATATGCAATTTAGCAGATGATTAAGCTTGCTAAATCGCTTTTTACTTCTTAAACGAACTACTTAGAAAAGAGCTTGGACGAGTCCTAAGCTCCAATCATTTATTTGTTTTTGCGTAAGCTGCCTAATTCTTCTACTAAAGCTTGCATTTCGTTTGGGCTGAAGGATGGTTTTTTCATGACTAGGTCGTAAATTTCTTTTAATTCTTCATACATTTCGTCGTCGAAGTGAGATGGTTTGATTGCGCCAAGGTTAAGCACTTTTAATTTTTCTTTTATTTGCTCGATCATATATTCTACGTTTTCTACAGATTTTACCGTTAAGTTCATTCTTCATTCTTCCTTTCCGTTCTTATCGTTTTCATTATTGTATCATGTTTTATAAGAAAAAATAATGTCGGGCAAAATATTATCCAAACTCTCTACAGATGTTTTCTACATGTATATAATGGTAATATGGGAAATAGAAGGATTTTTTAATGAAGGAGTGCTAAGTCATGAACAAACGAAGTAAAATGGTGGATGGCATGCTAATTGGTGCTTTGGTAGGTGCGGCTATTTCGTTATTAGACAAAGAAACGCGCGAGCATTTTTTACTTAACAGCAAAAAAGTGGGTAGTAAAATGAAATATGTTGTGCAACACCCGAACGAAGTCGTACAATCGGTGAAGGCGAATATGGAAAATGTGCGAAATACAGTTGATGATGTTTCGCGCGATTTAGATTTTTTACGCGATAAAATGAATGAGTTAAGAGAAACGACACCAAAAATATTAGACATTGTGTCGGAAACGAAAGAAGTTGTCGGAAAGCATATAGATAAGGATAAAAAAGAGTTGTAATAGGGGAAAAATAAGAAGAGGAGGGATTTAAAGTATGGCCATATTCTCTTTTGGGAAAGATCTACTACATAGATTTAGTAGGGACGAGGTATTTGGTTTGTCAGCGGAACTCGCCTACTTCTTCTTATTATCATTATTTCCGTTTCTAATTTTTATATTATCCCTCATTGCTTACTTGCCAATTTCCCAAGAGGATGTTTTAGGAGCAATTCGTCAATATGCTCCTGGGGAAACGATGAACTTAATTGAAACGAATGTGCAACAAATTATGACAGAACAACGTGGAGGCCTGCTTTCTTTCGGTTTAATCGCTGCGCTCTGGTCCGCTTCTAACGGCATTAATGCAGTTGTACGAGCATTTAACCGCGCCTATGACGTGAACGAAAATAGATCTTTCATTGTTACTCGCGGCACGGCAGTGCTATTAACATTCGCGATGGTATTTGTTATTATTGTAGCGCTTTTACTACCGGTGTTTGGAAAAGAGATTGGAATGCTAGTCGCAACGACTTTAGGTTATTCTGATGAATTTCTTGTTGTATGGAACGCTATTCGATTTACTTTA
The DNA here is from genome assembly GCF_002797415.1 of Bacillus alkalisoli. Taxonomy (GTDB): domain Bacteria; phylum Bacillota; class Bacilli; order Bacillales; family Bacillaceae_I; genus Bacillus_CD; species Bacillus_CD alkalisoli. The sequence continues at coordinate 3,594,040 of NZ_KZ454944.1, read as the reverse complement.
AGCTTTATCATTTTACTACTAGTTTTTACGGCATTATATTTTATCGCACCAAATAAAAGATTACACGTTAAAGAAGTATTTATCGGTGCATTGTTTGCAACAGTCGGGTGGATGACAGTATCTTACTTATTTTCGTACTATGTAAGTAATTTTGGTAATTACACAGCAACTTACGGTAGTTTGGGTGGTATTATCGTTTTATTAATTTGGTTTTATTTATCAGGACTTTTAATTATTGTTGGTGGAGAAATAAACGCCATACTGCAAAAGCGAAAAGAAATGACTGTGTAATTTTTCCTTCATGAAAAATGGCTCGGTGGACATGATATGTAGTGAAAGACATCTCTTACAATTTAGGAGGGCACTTTCATGACAAAGAAAACAAAAAAAGACGGCGGCACAAAGCAAAATTCCAAACATAAACCGAAAAACAAAACTTCTGGTAGCGCAAACGGCCAGAACGGGTTTCACTAACAAAAAAGCATCCTTATCTATAACGATAGGGATGCTTTAATTTTTGTGATGATTTTTAATACTGTTCATTTTTACGTATCTAGCGGTTGATTTCCGCGCATATCTGAGACTCCTGCGGGAGAAGCGGGAAGCGACGAGGAGGCTCCCGGCCCGCCCGCGGAAAGCGGAGATATGCGCGGAAATCAATAGCGGTGTTAAAAGAGCTTTATCTTAATAACCGCAATCCATTTAAAATAACTAACAAAGTACTTCCTTCATGTCCGATAACGCCAAATGGCAAATCAATTATTTGTAAAAAGTTGGAGGTGATTAAAAACATTATTACAACAATTGAGAACACAACGTTTTGTTTAATGATGCGATTCATTCGCTTTGACAACTCGACTGCCTCTGCTATTTTCCTTAAATCATTTTTCATTAACACAATATCCGCTGTTTCGAGGGCGACATCTGTCCCTTCCCCCATTGCAATTCCGACGTTTGCCGTTGCAAGAGCAGGAGCATCGTTTATTCCGTCACCAACCATCGCAACCACATGATACTTTGCTTTCAGTTCCTTTACTTTTTCGACTTTCTTCTCCGGTAAACATTCCGCAATATAACTTCCGATTGCTGTTTCCGCTGCAATCGCTTCAGCTGTACGTTTACTGTCACCAGTCAACATGATGGTGTTTACGTTCAAACGTGCAAGATGTTGCAATGCTTCAATCGTTTCTTTTCGAATCGTATCTTTTAAAGCAATTAGTCCAGCAATACCATCACTGTCTGCAACATACACGATCGTTTTTCCTTCTGAAGTAAGGTTCTTCGCAATTCCATCAGCAAACTCATCTGCAAGCTGAGACCCGACAAAATCAGCTTTTCCAATCTTGTACTCCGTTCCATTAATAACGCCAACAATTCCCCAGCCAGCTTGATCTTCCATTTTATCAGGTCGAACAAGTGAATCGGTGCCATTCTTCTTCGCATAATTTGTTATGGCCTGTGCCAAAGGGTGATTGGAGTTATTTTCTATCGAACCAACTGCATGGAGAAATTCATTTTTATCCAAACCTTCACGAACTACGATATCAGTTACTTCCGGCTTACCTTTCGTTAACGTTCCTGTTTTATCAAACGCAATTGCCTGCAAGTTGCTTAAACTTTCTAAATGTACGCCACCTTTGAACAATATCCCTTTTCGAGCACCATTAGAAATGGCCGACAGGGTCGCTGGCATGATAGAAGCAACAAGTGCACAAGGAGAAGCAACTACTAGTAAAATCATCGCGCGGTAAAAGGTTTCATTCCAGCTCCATCCAAGTAAAAAGTAAGGAAGGAACATCATAATCGCAACAACAATTAATACAATTTTCACATAAGGCCCTTCAAAACGTTCCATAAACTGCTGAGAAGGGGACTTCTCACTCTGAGCATTTTGTACAAGGTTAATTATCTTTTGGAACAATGTCTCGCTAGCAAGCTTTGTCACTTCCACAACAATTGATCCGTTCATATTCATCGTACCTGCGTAAACTTGGTCATCTAACTGTTTTTGCTGCGGAATTGATTCCCCAGTAATTGCCGCCTCATCAATCGCTGATTCTCCACGCACAATCACGCCGTCAGATGGAACTCTTTCTCCTGGCTTTACCAGAATTTGATCACCAATTTTTAATGCTGACACATGTACTTTTTCTTCAAAATTGCCATTAATCCTTAATGCTTCCTCCGGCTGAATATCCATTAACGCCGAAATCTCTTTATTACTTCGGTTCATCGTATATGTTTCAAGCGCTCCACTTAGCGCGAAGATGAAAATTAAAATGGCACCTTCCATCCAATAACCAATAATAGCAGCTCCAATTGCGGCAATAATCATCAGCATCTCTACATTCAGTTGCTTGCTTTCAATCGTATCCTTCATACCTTCTTTTGCTTTAAAAAATCCTCCAACAACATATGCCAATATAAACACCGGTACTGCTGCTGTCGTTATGTCTAGTCGCAACAATATCCACCCGCCCAGAATGAGTGCTCCAGACAAAATAGCCATGATTAACTCAATGTGTAATTTTGCCTTTTCCAACATATTTTCCTTTTCAACAGGCTTCATAAGCTGGTACGTATTTTGCATATAAAATCCCCTCCCTTAATATCATTTGTATAGTGTATATATTTTAAGTTATAATTAATACTAATTTATAATAATTATAATCTGGTGTATTGATTTTGTCTAGCCCATTGCTTAATGAGAAGAAGAATCATCGTCAATACCCCTAATAAATGACGAAAGCTGCCATCCAACTGGATAGCAGCGTTAATTCAAAAGTTTTCTTATAAACATTAATATTAAATTCTTATCACCTTTATTATAGTTCATACCCATCTAGTTTACTAGTTAAACTAATCAATTTCATCATTTCGGTTCGTTTAGTGAAAAACGAGTTATATTCTACTAATTTCAAATATGTTTGATTAATGTTGTGTTTTTGTACTTTAAACAGTTGTAACATTCTTTTTTCGCATACTAATCATACATCTTAAGAGGGACTCAAACAGATTAACAATATTTTTTCGTATTTTTTCTCATGGAATGATTGTATAATGATGCTTGGAAAAGAGGGATGCATTTCATGAACGCGGAAAAATTTTATACGAGCAAGCTTGGTATTATACTTGCAGCTTTTGGCGCGACATTTTTATGGGGAAGTGCTTTTCCTGCCATTAAAATGAGCTACGAGGCATTAGAAATCTTACCAACTGATTTCGATAAACAGTTACTATTTGCTGGCTATCGCTTCTTTTTAGCTGGTGTTATGATATTTTTGTTTTTTTGGCTAATGAAAAAGAACTTTACGCTACGAAAAGATACAATCGTACCGCTTGTACAACTAGGTTTTGTTCAAACATTTTTACAATATGTGTTGTTTTATATAGGGTTAAGCTATTCCACAGGCATGCAAGGTGCGGTCATTGCAGGAACCGCTTCGTTCTTTCAAATATTATTTGCCCACTTTCTGTACAGTGATGACTCCCTTTCTAGACGTAAATGGCTAGGAATTATGCTCGGTTTTGCTGGAGTTTTAATTGTTAACTTACCAAAAGTAGATGCAGGGATTTCGTTTGGTGTAGGGGAAGTGTTGCTCGTTTTAGCGATGATGGTTTCGGCATACGGCAACATTATGGCTCGTGAACGGGCGGCAAAAATGGATGTTTCCTACTTAACTTCCTATCAAATGCTATTCGGATCTATCGGATTGTTGGGCGTTGGCGGATTTTCTGCAGGGTTATTGAGCATTTCCTTTAACTTGTACACGTTCAGCTTGCTCCTTTATTTATCGTTCCTATCAGCAGCTGGATTTATTTTATGGAACAATGTGATGAAGTATAACAAAGTCGGAAAAGTGTCGATGTACTTATTCCTCGTACCGGTGTTTGGTGTGTTTTTATCTTCGGTATTCTTAAACGAAGTGTTAGGCTGGACCATTTTGATTGGCTTAGTCTGTGTAACGGTGGGAATTATCATCGTCAACAATGAACGGTTAGGGTTGAAAAGAGAAGGGAAGAAGGCCGCGTAATCGTTTGTCTACTACAATAATAAGCCCCACCTAATAACAAGGTGGGGCCATCTTCGGTGAAAATGAACGTGAGAGCCCTCTTCAAGATCATTTTTGAATTTATTTTTGATGAAAATGAACGTGGGAGCCTTCTTCAAGATCATTTTTGAATTTATTTTTGATAAAAATGAACGTGAGAGCCGTCTTCAAGATTATTTTTAAGTTTTTCTTTGATAAAAATGAATGTGAGAGCCATCTTCAAGGTCATTTTTGAATTTATTTTTGATGAAAATGAACGTGGGAGCCTTCTTCAAGATCATTTTTGAATTTATTTTTGATGAAAATGAACGTGAGAGCCCTCTTCAAGATCAAAGGTGGGGCCATCTTTGATGAAAATGAACGTGAGAGCCCTCTTCAAGATCATTTTTGAATTTATTTTTGATGAAAATGAACGTGAGAGCCCTCTTCAAGATCATTTTTAAGTTTTTCTTTGATAAAAATGAACGTGAGAGCCCTCTTTAAGATCATTTTTGAACTTATCTTTGATGAAAATGAACGTGAGAGCCCTCTTCAAGATTATTTTTAAGTTTTTCTTTGATAAAAATGAATGTGAGAGCCATCTTCAAGGTCATTTTTGAATTTATCTTTGATAAAAATGAACGTGAGAGCCGTCTTCAAGATTATTTTTAAGTTTTTCTTTGATAAAAATGAACGTGGGAGCCTTCTTCAAGATCATTTTTGAATTTATTTTTGATGAAAATGAACGTGAGAGCCCTCTTCAAGATCATTTTTGAATTTATTTTTGATGAAAATGAACGTGGGAGCCTTCTTCAAGATCATTTTTGAATTTATTTTTGATAAAAATGAACGTGAGAGCCGTCTTCAAGATTATTTTTAAGTTTTTCTTTGATAAAAATGAATGTGAGAGCCATCTTCAAGGTCATTTTTGAAATTATGTTTGATGAAAATGAACGTGAGAGCCCTCTTCAAGATCATTTTTGAATTTATTTTTGATGAAAATGAACGTGAGAGCCCTCTTCAAGGTCATTTTTGAATTTATTTTTGATAGGAATGAACGTGGGAGCCTTCTTCAAGATCATTTTTGAATTTATTTTTGATGAAAATGAACGTGAGAGCCTTCTTCAAGATCATTTTTGAACTTATCTTTGATGAAAATGAACGTGAGAGCCCTCTTCAAGATTATTTTTAAGTTTTTCTTTGATAAAAATGAACGTGAGAGCCCTCTTTAAGATCATTTTTGAACTTATCTTTGATGAAAATGAACGTGAGAGCCATCTTCAAGGTCATTTTTGAAATTATGTTTGATGAAAATGAACGTGAGAGCCCTCTTCAAGATCATTTTTGAACTAATCTTTGATAAAAATGAACGTGAGAGCCATAGAATACATGGTCTTTTGCTCCAACATCCATTTTTATGCTGCAACAACTTTTCGAGCAACTGGCTTTTCTTTATACATAACCAACGCAATAAAAATTCCTAACAACATCGTCGCAATAACGAAGAAAAAACTCACCGATGCAAATTGGATAAACACTCCACCTAACAACGGTCCACTCATACTTCCAACACTAAACGCAATTCCACACATTAAGTTACCCGCAGGCAATAAGTTTTTTGGCAAAAGATCAGCCATATACGTTATTCCTAACGAGAACGTCGATCCGACCAACATCCCAGCGATTGTAAAACAAATCATTAATCCGACTACCGAATGCTCCAACATGCTTGCAGCAAAAAAGCTAGCAGTACCAGCAAGTGTTACAACTAACAAGATGTTCCGGCGTCCGAATTTGTCACTTAACAATCCAAGGGGCAACTGAAACACAATGCTTCCAATAGCGAACGCTGGCAAAAGAATAGACACAGCCTCGATACTAATCCCGTTTCGCAATGCGTATACTGGAAAATTCCCGTTCAACGAGGCTTCCAAAAATCCATAGCCAAACGGCGGCAAAAAGGCGATCCAAGCATATTTCCACACTTTTGCAAAACGCTGCATCGTGCCAAAGAAAGATGTTGTCTCCATATCTTTTTCAGGAAATTCATTTTTAATAAAAAGAACCGTCATCCAAACTAGCAAACTAATAATAGATGAAATGATAAATGGCAAGTAAAGATAAATATCGATCAATCTCGTCATTAATGGTCCAGCAGCGAAGCCTAGGCCAAAGAATAATCCGTAAAGTGCAATGTTTCGGCCACGCTTTTTTTCAGAAGAAAAGGAAGTAATCCACGTTTGCGTACTAAAGTGTAGCATGTGATCACCAACACCTATGAAAAAGCGAAGCACGAACCAAAACCAAAACGAATGCCATAAGGGAAAACTTGCTAACGAAACAATCACTAATAATCCACCGACCACGATTAGCGGTTTATAACCAAAACGCCTTAACGGCTGCTCCATAAATGGCGAAGCGAGTAAAACTCCGATATATAACCCAGCAGCGTGTAGTCCATTCAATGAACTACTGACACCACTATTTTCAAATATAATGGCGATTAGAGGGAGTAACATACCTTGCGAAAAACCAGAAATGGCTACAATCGATACTAACACCCAAAATCGATAAACTTGTTTGTTCATTTTTAAAATCCCCTTCAACTCAGTCCCTTCTTGATGTTACAAGAGATTGTAAGTCACAACAAGTGTTTTTCACTGCCATTTGAGATTATAATAGAATTATAAAGATTTAGGAGGAATTGACGGATGCAATTCAAAATGAAAGAAGTAGGGTTTGTGACAAACGTAGAATATGGGGAATTACACGTTTCAGGTGATGAAAAATACGGATTCCGTCCGTATCAATTAATGGTTTCTTCCATCGCTGTATGTAGCGGAGGCGTTTTTCGCAAAATTTTAGAGAAGAAAAGATTTATTATTGAAGACATCACAATTGATGCAGACGTAACTCGAAATGAACAAGAGGCAAATCGCTTAGAGAAAATTCATCTTCATTACAAAATTAAAGGTACAGGTTTAGAAGGAAAAGAAAAACAAATCCATTCAGCCATGGAACTAGCGAACAAAAATTGCCCAATGGCCCAATCGGTAGTTGGTAGTATTGAAATTACTGAGACGTTTGAGTTGGTATAAGGTAAGTAAAATCCTCACTGATATAAAGTGGGGATTTTTTTATATGATTTAAGGTTTCACATTTAACTTTGGGTGGTGTAGGTGTAGCATAAATTTTTTGAAGTGTAGCATAAAAATATGGAGGTGTAGCAAAAGAGTTTGGAAGTGTAACAAAAAAATGAATGGTGACACAAAAAATGGTTGTGGTGTAGCAAAAAGCTTCGGAAGTGTAACATAAAAAAAGAAGGTGTAGCAAAAAAAATCAAAAGTGTCACATAAAAAGTGTAACGTATAAGAACTGAATTATATGGTGTAATAAAGTCTTCTACTAGTCCCACTACCGTCCCCTACCTAAATGAAAAAATCCAAAAAAAGATTGAAACTTTTATTTTTAACCTCCGTCAAACTTTATGGAATCAATAAAACATGAAAATAGATGAATAGGAAGTGCACGAGAATGATGAAAAAAATTCCTTTCTTTGTACTCAGCTCCATGATGGTCGCGAGTTTATTAACAGGTTGCGGTGTAACGGATACAAATACAGGGGCAACCCCAAAAGACCCTGAACAAAAAGAAACAGAAGTCATTGCAGGCGAAATAGTAAAAGATGCAACTATTACAAACGAAGGTAACGGGTTAGTAAAAGTAGTTTTCACTGTTGATAACCAAACGGCAGATGTGGTGAAAATCGATCTATCAAGCGGGTTATCAGTAGATTACATTCTATACGACAGTGCTGGAAACAAAATGTATCAACTTTCCGAAGAAACTCTCGCAACGTTAGCTCTTCAAACGATTGAACTCAAACAAGGCGAAAAATTCGAAGAAGAAATAGAAATCGGAGCCCTGCCAGCAGGTGACTACTCCATCGATGTATTTTTAAACAATGGGGAGAAAGCAAACGAAGTCAAAAAACAATTCACAGTTAGCAATGATTCAATGTATCAACGAATACAAGCTGAGTACGTGAAAAAAGATGGAAGTCTAATAGAAATAGCATTTGGAGAAGAGAAACTAACTTACCGATTAACAGATTTCGCTGCAGAACAATTAAACGAGTTAGCGCCTGGACCTGTAGATTTTATCTATCATGAGAGAGTCGACTTACAAACAATTGAAAGGTTCATTCCAGTAGAAGGCTTAACGTATGTGAAGACGGAAAAGTCCGTATTAGAGGTGAATGATCAACTCGTAAAAACATTAGAAAAAGTGAAAGAATCCAAAAGTTCAACTCCACTAGAAGGACTGGAGCCATTTGAAGTATTTGCTCTATACATGTACACACAAGCTGGTGAAGACTATGAAACTTTGTACTATTTCTATCCAGAAGGTGCTTTAAATATTTCAGTGGAACAGTTTGTTAAAGAAGGCAAAGATGTAACAAACACAGAAAACACGCAAGCATTTATGAAAAAGCTTAATGAAGTACGAGATTTCTCCGTTATTACAAAGGGAGAAGAAGGCAGAGTTATTTTTAAACAAGATGGAGACGTGAGCAACTTAACGTTCCAAATGGTTAAACAAAATGGCATTTGGCATGTTCATCCAATGCCACTTCAATAATAAAAATTTGTAAAAGACGTCTGTTCAAAAAGAACAGCGTCTTTTTTGTATACAACGAAGTGATTATCAAACAATAAAAAGGAGGGAAGTGTTGAGGGGAGCATTGAAACACAAAGTGGACAAATTGAAACAGAACAAAGCAAAATTAAAACACAAACCATCCAGATTGAAACACAGCCATGAATTAGATGATTGTATTTACACTTTTCCACATGAAATGCAGTAGTATTTTAGAGGAGTCTAAGGTATGCTCTCCATAGAAATAAAAACAACTCTGCTACAGTAAAAGCTAACAGAGTTGCAACTATGAACATAGAACACGTAAAGGCATTAAGGGTAAGTACTTCCAATAAAGGATAAAAAGCTCTAGTTGTTGGGTGAGTGTTTCCCCCTTTCTTATGTTGTGTTGCTTTAGGATCGCCTCCTTCATCCAAGGTATAATACACTATATAAACTGAATGTTTTAAATATTCCGTCTTAAATAAAGTTTTTCATATTTTTTTGATTTCGATTACAATGTAAAAACAAAGTATTATATAAGCAATCGTCACATTAAACTTTTGCTGTTTCTAGAGAGGGAGTATCTTTGTGTTAAAAAGATCATTGTTTTATTTAATTGGCTTATTTGTTTTATCGTTCGGAGTTAGTTTGACGATAAAATCTAATCTCGGAGCAGGTGCATGGGATGCGCTGAACGTAGGCCTGTCTAATACAATCGGATTAACAGTAGGTAGTTGGGTATTCATCGTTGGTATTATCCTTATAGTTATCAATACATTTTTGCGAAAAAGTAAGCCAGATTACTTAGCGGTCATTACAATATTTTTAGTTGGTGTTTTTATCGACTTTTGGTTGATTGTCGTCTACCCAGATTGGACACCAGAAGGAATTGTATGGAGATCCATTTTATTATTATCAGGAATGATCTTCCTTGCATTCGGTATCGCTACATATTTACAAGCGAAATTCCCACTTATTCCGATTGACAACTTTATGCTTGGAATTCAGGAAAGACTAAAAGTGAAATTAATGACAGCCAAAACGTTCGCGGAAATTTTCGCCTTAATTTTTGCCATTATCTTTAAAGGACCAATTGGAGTTGGTACATTCATTATCACTTTCGGAGTTGGACCAATCATCCAAATCTTTTTCCCTATACTCGAAAAACTTTATAACAATATCGGCCGTAAGAGTTAACGCTCTTGCGGTTTTTTTAGATAAATAGGGACGGGGTTTGGTTCACATTTTAATTTATGAATGGGACTCATAAAAATGTCCAAAAGGAAAAAGTTTTAAAAAGGTGGATAAATAATGATATTAAGAAAAAAATAAGGGAAATTGAAATTTTAGCTTAATTTTGAAAGGAGAAAACAGACATGCGTCTTTTTCAAGTACTCATCATTGCTACCATCATGTTAACATACTCCATTGGTGCACAGGCGGAAGGCGAGAAGAAAGAAACAAAAGGGAAGTTAGAGATTCCTAATTCTGTTCTGGATATTTCTAAAGACAATACATATCCAAATCCAACAGAAGATGTTCCATATTTACAACCGAGTGAATTAGCAGAAGAGCTGATTACTTCTTCTAATGTACCAATCGAGAATCCGCAATTAATTAAAATGTTAAATGAGTCGAACATTTCTCCATCTCCAGTTGCGATTGGTTATCGTGCAACAATCTACCTTGGTCAATGGCCACTTTCATACGAGTCAAATGAAACAAGTGTAAACTGGGAGTATCAAAAAATTAATACAAACTATGCAGACAATCGTGGCGGTAATGCCCCACACCAAATTAGTTATCGTCAAGAAGCGCAAAAGCAAGTGAAAGGCGGACTTACTTCCAAAGTAGATCGTTCCGACGAAGTAAAGCAAATGATGATGATTAAAGCGGCAGAAAAAACAAAGCTTCCATTGTCATTCAACACAATTATCGGTGCTGGTACGAAAAAAGACCAAGTATACAATGTGCCAGTGAAGAGGTTGGGGTACTTGTATGGGTATGCACCAGCTGTTAACGAAAAAGGAAAAGTAACATACGGTGAAGTGTTCCTTGTGTTAAAAGGAAGCAAGAAAAGCGTTGTAGTGAAAAACGTAACATCTCAAGGAATCGGCGCATGGATTCCGGTGCAAGATCATGTTTCATTCTTATATGTAGCGACGGAGAGACCGAGATAAAGGCTATGATTATTAGTAGAGCAAGACAAAAACAAATGATTTTTGTCTTGCTTTACTACGTTTATGTAGATGAAGTTTTTCTTGGTTAAGAATTAAATAGGTAGATGAACTTCATAAGGCTTATGAAGTTCAACTAGGCCAGAAAAAAAGATGGAGTTGCACTTCATCTTTATAAGAAAAAAAAGGAGAGCCAATTTAATCAAATTAAACGGCTCTCCAGTAATATACTGCTTAATCTTTAGCTAAATTCGCTTTTTTCTGTTGAAAATCCACCTCAGGATAATAGGCATTTTTCACCAAAATGTTCGGTCCTAAGCACTGAACAGCAGGACAATGACAGTTCAATGACTTCGCGATTTCCCCTTCCATCCACTTGTCATAAGCTTCAGGTAAAGTTGTTGTTTGAATGTTCCCAAGCGGTGGTGTGTCACCGAAGTCTGTTACGATAATATTTCCGTCAAAAATGTTCACATTCAAGCGGGAGCGTCCATCGGGATCATTTCGAACCGTCACATTTTTTGCTTTGTACAAACGATCTAACAATTTCAAATCATCTTCGTTATCGCTACAAGCATAAAACGGCAACGTTCCAAACAACATCCACACGTTTTCATCTCTCATATCGAGCAAACGATGTATCGCATCGCGCATCTCTCCTAACGAAAGAACCTCTAGACCACTGGCGAAATCGCTTGGGTACATAGGATGAATCTCGTGCCTTTGGCAATTCATTTCTTCCACGATTTGTTTGTGGATTTTTTCGATATATGGGAGCGTACGCTTATTTAACATCGTCTCTGCGGACACGATCACGCCTGCTTTCGTAAGCGCTTTTGAGTTTTCAATCATTTTCTCAAAATAATTTGCTCTTTGTGCAAAAGTTGGTTTGCGTTCCATCATCGCAAATCCACCTTCTACAAAATCGTCCAACGTGCCCCAGTTGTGTGAGATATGCAGTACGTCCAAGAAGGGGACAATCATCTCGTAACGATCTAAATCTATCGTTAAATTTGAATTTATTTGTGTGCGCACCCCGCGTTCATGGGCATACTTTAAAAGAGGCACCACATAGTTTTCAACAGATTTTTTGGATACCATCGGCTCCCCGCCGGTTATGGAGATGGAGCGTAAATGTGGGATTTCTTCTAGGCGACGAATGAGAAGCTCAAGCGGCAGTGCGTCCGGGTCTTTCGGTTGCAGCGTGTATCCGACCGCACAGTGTTCACACCGCATATTGCAAAGAGTCGTTGTTGTGAACTCAACGTTCGTTAGCGTCATTTTTCCATATTCTTTTACATCTAAGTAAGCTTCCCACGGGTCGAAGGAAGTTGTAATTGGTGGTAAGGAAATTGATTTCATGGCTTGATTAACTCCTCTACTAGCAAAACTATCCTTCATTGTATCATGTTTGGTTTGAAAATATGATGGTAATTTAATAGTAACTTGCAACTAGTTAGTGGATAAAGTACGATAGAAAGCGACATGTGAAAAAGGAGCGGTAATGATGGGCAAAGCAACTGATAACAAAGACTCTCAAGTAGATTATTTGAAGGATCGTTTTAATATGTTTTTAGAAGTGTTAGATTCTATGGATCCAGAATCAACAGACGTAGAGGACATCGACAGATTAATCCAAATGTTAGATGACTTGGAAGGTAAGTATAATCAGTTTAAGAAGGATTGGGAATAAGAATGTGATACAAGGAGGGCTCAACGTTATGTGCGTTGGGTTCTTTTTGTTTTGGAAGAGAATTGTATATTGAAACACAAGCTAGCTGAATTGAAACAGAACTGTGTAGGATTGAAACACAAGTTAAGGAAATTGAAACACAAACTAGACTATTCGAGTAAGATAAAAATACTAATGCACCCTTGAAAAATAAATCATGCTTTTCACCAACCCTGCAACCGATTACAAAATCCTTTAACAAAACCATATTTCCAAGTATAATAAAAACTGTGAAAATATATATACTCGATAAAAACTCGCTAATATAGGGGATAGGAGAGGGAGCTTTTTATGGAAAAATTATTTAACAGCATGTACGATCTTGTTGTAGAGACAAGCACAAAGTTACCTAAAGATGTGCGTCGTGCCATTGCAACGGCAAAACTTAGCGAAAGCGCGGGAACTCGTGCGGCAATGTCACTTGCGACGATTACAAATAACATCAAAATGGCAGACGATAACGTGTCGCCAATTTGCCAAGATACAGGATTACCAACATTCAAAATCAAAACACCTGTTGGCGTCAACCAATTAAAAATAAAAGAAGCTATTCTTAAAGCAATCGAACAAGCTACAAAAGACGGTAAACTACGTCCAAACTCTGTTGACTCCTTAACAGGTGCAAACAGCGGGGACAACCTAGGACCTGGCACACCTGTCATCAAGTTCGAGCAATGGGAAAAAGATTACATTGATGCGCGCCTTATCTTAAAAGGTGGCGGTTGTGAAAATAAAAACATACAATACAGTTTACCAACGGAACTAGAAGGTCTTGGTCGTGCTGGTCGTGACTTAGACGGTATTCGCAAATGCATCATGCATTCTGTATATCAAGCACAAGGACAAGGGTGTAGCGCTGGTTTCATCGGCGTTGGAATCGGTGGAGACCGCACATCTGGCTACGAGCTTGCGAAAGAGCAACTTTTCCGCAACAATGACGACGTAAATCCTGTAGAAGAACTACGTCAACTAGAAGAGTATGTAATGGAAAATGCAAATAAACTTGGTATCGGAACAATGGGCTTCGGTGGCGAAACAACATTACTTGGATGTAAAGTTGGCGTAATGAACCGTATTCCAGCAAGCTTCTTCGTATCTGTTGCATACAACTGTTGGGCGTACCGTCGCTTAGGCATGAAAATTAACCCTGAAACAGGCGAAGTAACGGAATGGTTATACCAAGAAGGCGACATGATCGACTTCAACCAAGAGCTTGCAGAAAAACAAGAAGAAGTAGCACAAGCTCAAAATAGAGAAGTGGTTCTTCAAGCACCAATTACTGAAGAGCAAATTCGCGAACTAAAAGTTGGGGACGTTGTCCACATTAACGGTCGCATGTACACTGGTCGTGACGCAATCCACAAACACTTAATGGACAACGACGCACCCGTTGATTTAAATGGTCAAATCATTTACCACTGTGGACCGGTAATGATGAAAGACGAAGATGGCACGTGGCACGTAAAAGCTGCTGGACCAACAACAAGTATTCGCGAGGAGCCTTACCAAGGTGACATCATGAAGAGATTTGGTGTGCGCGCAGTAATCGGAAAAGGTGGAATGGGTTTAAAAACTCTTGCAGCCCTAAACGAACACGGCGGAGTGTACTTAAACGCAATCGGTGGAGCAGCACAATACTACGCAGATTGTATTAAAGGTGTAGACGGTGTGGACTTAATGGAATTCGGTATTCCAGAAGCAATGTGGCACTTAAATGTAGAAGGCTTTACAGCAGTTGTTACAATGGACTCACACGGCAACAGCTTACACCAAGATGTAGAAAAATCATCTCTAGAAAAATTAGCACAATTTAAAGAGCCAGTATTCAAATAATAAAACCAAAAAGCGCTTAGCTACTCAACCAAAGTAGCCAAGCGCTTTTTTTCTTTGCAGCAAAATGGAAAACAATACACCGTATGTTCCGGAACTTCAAACGAAAACTAACGATACAAACATTTTGTAAAGGAGGACAAAGTTGTGAGAAATGGATTAATTATTACGTTATGCTTACTTCTTATCATACCAATCATACCAGCACTAACAACCGAAGCTGCCGGATATTCCAACACGTCTATCCACTGGGGTTTCAAAAAAAGTCGGAATCACGAACCAGCTGACGCTGGAGCTCAATACAACAATTTACTAAAAAAACATAACGCATTTTACTTAGGAGACACGTCCAAAAAAGAAATCTTCCTAACCTTTGATAACGGATACGAAAACGGCTATACACCACAAGTATTGGACATATTAAAAGAGAAAAAAGTGCCAGCCGCCTTTTTTGTCACGGGATATTATTTAAAAGACCAACCTGAACTAATCAGAAGAATGGCTAGGGAAGGCCACACCGTCGGCAACCACTCCTGGCACCACCCAGATTTAACAACCGTTAATGATGTACGCTTCAGAAAAGAACTAAAAATGGTCAAAGATGAATACGAAAAAATTACCGGGCTTAAGGAAATGCGCTACATCCGACCACCACGTGGCATATTCAGCGAACGAACAATGGCAATGGCAAATGAAGAAGGTTACCAACACGTATTTTGGTCACTCGCTTTCGTTGATTGGAAAACAGATCAACAAAAAGGATGGAAGTATGCTTACGACAACATCATGTCGCAAATCCATCCAGGTGCTATTATCTTGCTACACACAGTCTCCAAAGACAACGCCGATGCACTTGGCAAAGTAATTGATGATTTACGAAAAGAAGGTTACGAATTCAAAAGCTTAGATCATTTAACATCACCATCAGCCATACCAGACCCAATGCTTGATATCCTTGGCACAAAAATAAAACTGAAAACTCGTTGAATTATTAATTAGGTTCTATTAAACACCGCTGTTGAATGGAGCGCATGTCTCCGCTTTCTGCGGGCAGGCCGGGAGCCTCCTCAGCTTCGCCTGCGGGGTCTCCCGCTCCCCGCTTCTCCCGCAGGAGTCTACGACATGCGCTCCAATCAACATTAATCTTTAACACAGCCACTAATTAATAAAAGACTTAGTAAAATTCCTAAGCCTGTTGTAGAAGACTAGTTCGTTATCGAAGTTAAAAAATCCTCTTTTTACCAAATTCACATCCAAACGTTCCAATCAACACTAAATATTACCGTATCGTCATACTCCCACTCGTCACTTGCACATCAACAGAAAACGTACCATCACCATTTGTCCCGGCAACTTCCGTACGACTCTCTTTCTCAATCGTCATCGGGTGTCGCACAGAAACTTTCCCACTCGTCACTTTCCCATTCAATGTAAAATCTGCATCTTTAGGAAGCTCTAAATCCATCCGCCCGCTCGTCACCTTCACCGACACATCGCCAGTCAACTTCGCCATCTCCATCGTAAAATTACCAGAAGTCACTTTTGCCTCAAGTGGTCCAACATACTTTTTCACATTAACGTTCCCTGACTTTAAGTCAAATTTCCCACTACCAACAACGAGATAATCAGCTCGCACATTCCCAGCAGAAATATTTCCTTCAAAGCTTTCCGCCTCAATATTTTTCAACGTAATATTCCCAGCGCCAACTTTCAGCGTCAAACGATCAAGTTGAAACGGCTCTGCTGCAGACCTACCTTCAAAATTTATATTTCCTGCCCCAGAATTAAGCGCAATACTTTCACTATAATCTTCTGGAATATACACCCTAACCTTATTGTTCTTAAAACTAAACCAACGAAACGAACGCTCACGCTCATAATCCACCATAATTGTACTGCCTTTTTTCTTAACGGTAACACTACCTTTCCCTTCTAACTTGGCCTCAACCGAATCCCCTTTTTGCGGCACAATCGTCACACCAACACCAGAAGCGTCTACTTCGATTAAATCCACTCCACTTACCTTTGCGCTATCTGTTCCACTCCCTGTAGACCATGGGTTCCACGATAGTTTCGCAAAATTCCCTGACTCATACACAACAAAAAGCGCAAGCAGTATAAGCACAAATATAAACAACTTCCTCATGATCATCCCAACCTTCTACGTAACTGTATAAACCTATTGTAAGGCATAGAAACTTTTTCCAACATACACCTCCGAATTATTTTTAATTACGACTAGAGCCTTATAGACCATACGTTTGGCAAACACGTAAAAACTCGCTATAATTGGTTCAGATAAAGGGGGACGGAACATGTATACTTACAACCGCAAACTAACAGGACCATACAACTTTGACCAAGTATTAAACCGACTAGCAATGGATCCACTAAATGAAGTAAGTTTGGAAAACAAAGAGGTCAAAGTCCCTCTTTTAGAAAAAAACGCACCACTCCTCGTGAAGATTAAAGCGATAGGCACGTTCGCAGACCCAGAATTCGTCATCTCTAGTGAAGCCATCCTGCCCCAACACGTTCAAGATAAAATTGAGCGCACCTTCCATTGGGACAGAGCCCTTCACGAAATTCAAGCTCATTTTGCTAACACAAACCTAGCCCCCATTTTCAAACAGCATGAAGGTACCCCAATTGTGTTAGACTATGAACCATACAACTGTTTAATAAAATGCTTCATCCATCAACAACTAAACTTAAAATTCGCTCACACTTTAACAGAGCGTTTTGTCCATACATTCGGCTTTCAACACGAAGGAGTCTGGTTTTACCCTACACCAGAGAAAATTGCTGCCCTAGATTACGAGGATTTAACTTCAATGCAGTTCAGCCGTCGAAAAGCGGAATATATCATTGATACTTCTCGATTGATCGCAAGCGGGGAGCTACCTCTTGACGAGATTGTTCTAAAATCAGACGAAGAAATAATGAAAACGCTCATTAAAGTCCGTGGCATCGGCCCATGGACAGTTCAAAATTTACTATTGTTCGGTTTAGGAAGACCAAATCTTTTCCCGCTAGCAGATATCGGTATTCAAAATGCCTTGAAAAAACTGTTTGATTTACCAAACAAACCAACGCAAGAAGAAATGCTAGAGTGGACAAAAGACTGGGAACCATACTTAAGTTACGCTTCCCTTTACTTATGGAGAAGCATTGAATAGATTCGGAGGATTATATGAAAAACGAGAAAACTGCCAATCGTAAACCAAGGCCAAACCCAAACAACAACAAACAATCCAATGTAAAACTAGATAAGGGCCAAACATTTCCGCTTACTATTAAACGTCTCGGCATTAATGGAGAAGGTGTAGGCTATTTTAAAAAGTCCGTCGTCTTTGTAAAAGGAGCATTACCAGGTGAAGAAGTAGTTGCAGAAGCAACGAACATTCAGCGCAACTTCGCAGAGGCAAAAGTAAAGCGTATCCGTAAAAAGTCCGCGCATCGAGTGGAACCACCTTGTCCAGTGTACGAACAATGCGGAGGCTGCCAACTACAACACTTAGATTACAATGAGCAACTGAACATGAAACGCGATATCGTCATTCAATCGCTAGAACGCCACACAAAACTAAATATCTCTAAACTAGATATTAGACAAACGATCGGCATGGAAGATCCGTGGCATTACCGCAACAAGAGTCAATTCCAAGTTGGCTTACAAAAAGAGAAAGTCATCGCAGGTCTTTACGGAGAAGGTTCACATCGTTTAATCAACATTTCCGAATGTGCAGTCCAACACCAAGACACAACCGATGTAACGAACACGGTAAAACAAACTCTGCAAGATTTGAATGTTCCTATATATAATGAACGCACCGGCAAAGGCCTTGTGCGCACCATCATGACACGCGTTGGATTTCAAACTGGCGAAATTCAAGTCGTTCTCATTACAGCGAAAAAAGAATTGCCAAAAAAAGAACTTCTAGTAGAAGAAATTAATAAGCGCTTACCAAAAGTGAAAAGCATCATCCAAAACATAAATGGCCAAAAAACATCTCTTATTTTTGGTGAAGAGATTATTCATCTAAGTGGTGAACAGGTCATTCAAGAGACATTAGGCGATATTTCATTCGAACTAAGTGCCCGTGCATTCTTCCAGTTAAACCCTGTTCAAACAGTGAAATTATATGACGAAGTAAAAAAAGCAGCCGCATTAACAGGGCAAGAAAAAATTGTCGATGCTTATTGTGGAGTTGGAACAATCGGATTGTGGCTCGCGCCAAATGCAAAAGAAGTCCGCGGCATGGACGTTATTCCTGAATCCATCGAAGACGCAAACAAGAATGCCAAACGCCACGGCTACGACAACATGCTCTACGTAGCAGGCAAAGCCGAAAAATGGATGCCAAAATGGGTAAAAGAAGGTTGGAAACCAGACGTGGTAGTGGTCGATCCACCAAGAACAGGGTGTGATGAAAAGCTACTGCAAACTATTTTGCAGGTGAAGCCGAAGAAAGTCGTGTATGTTTCTTGTAATCCTTCAACGTTGGCGAAGGATATTCAGTTTTTGAGTAAAACATACAAAGTTGATTACATCCAACCAGTAGACATGTTCCCTCAAACGGCACACGTAGAAGCGGTTGTGAGATTATCAGTGAAATAACTTAACTGGGTCAGACGCCCTTGGTGTCTGGCCTTTACTTTTGTCATTTAATAA
Source organism: Bacillus alkalisoli (assembly GCF_002797415.1). Taxonomy (GTDB): domain Bacteria; phylum Bacillota; class Bacilli; order Bacillales; family Bacillaceae_I; genus Bacillus_CD; species Bacillus_CD alkalisoli. The sequence continues at coordinate 3,574,954 of NZ_KZ454944.1, read as the reverse complement.
AGAAAAAATAACTTTTCTTGGAACGAAATGAGTCACCTTACTGTCTAATAGGGTGAGGGAGGATAATGATGCACAGTTTACTAGCTTTGTTTAAACAAAATGGACTTCATACATATGAAAAATTAGTCGTAAAAGAGCAAGAGAAATTGTATAAAATCGCCTACTCCTATGTGAAAAATGAACATGATTCCCTTGATATTGTCCAAGAATCTATATTAAAGGGGTATAAAAATTTTTACAGCTTAAAGGAGAAAAAATACTTTTCGACTTGGATTACTAGAATAACCATCCATACATCCATCGATTTTGTAAGAAGGCAAAATCGTGAAGTAACCGTAGAATTACAGGATTTTATGTATAAAGAGGAAAAAATGCAACAACAAATTACGAGTAGAATGGATCTCGAAAAAGTTTTTGATAGGTTAAATACGGAGCAAAAAACAATCATACTACTACGATTTTATAAAAATTATTCCATTAAAGAGATAGCAGATTTTCTAAATAAGCCAGAAGGATCCGTAAAATCTAAATTACATAGAACACTTGCACAAATGAGGTCAGAATTAGAAAAGGATGATTCTTATGAAGCATGATATAGAAAAAGATATAAAGAAAATGTTTGAGGATATACCGATTCCAAAGGAGAAGCTAAATGCTACCGTTCAAGAATCTTTAAGTACTATTACAATGAACAAAAAGTACAAAGAAAGAAAAAAACAGCGATGGATGGTTTCTATAGCCTCTATTTTCGTCATTGGATTGGTCAGTATTTTACTCCAAGTATTTATAAGTGAACAAAATCAAGCCGAAAAGGAAGAGCAGCCCAACAGTATTTTTCTCCAAACAGGAGATGCTGGTCTTGTGAAAATGGTGAAAGATGGGAAAGTAAAAAAGTTCAATCTAACAGCAACTCACGAACATGTGAAAGTTACACTAGAAGAGGCATTCTATGACAAAAACCGTTTAGCCGTAAGTTATAAAGTAGAGTCTAATTCTGAAATGAAAGAAGATATTCAATTTAGTTGGAGAATCGATGGAACGCTTATAAACCAAAATACTGTTCTAGAACATAAATGGAACATAGAGCCGAATAAAAGTTATTCTTCCATTATAGAAATAGATCCAAATCAAGTGAGTGGAAACAAAATCGAATTGGTTATGCACAGTTCGAAAGATTTAACGAGAACTTGGTCCTTTCAATTTGAGTTAGAACAAGATAGCGAGTATATATCTTTTACGCCCGTAAAGAAAATGGTCAATCAATTTTCTAATTTTGAATTAATAATGGCAAAGGTGTCGCCTTCTATCATAAAAGTTGAGGCTGAACTTGTAGTTGTAAATAAAGAAAAAATAGATATGAACAAGCTGGATTATTCACTTGCCGTAACTGGTATAGATCATGAGGGCGTAGAAGTAAAGACGGAATACATTCAATTAAGTGCGAGCTTAATAAGGTCTAAGAGAAACCTTATAGACGGGGAATATAAGTGGGTGGAAACCATTCATTTACAAGGGAAGTTTGAACCTATGGATTATGTTCAAGTATTGAAGATTGTTCCATACTTACATGAAAAACAAAATACTTTAGATGAGTTTTTAATAGAGGTAAATCGTTAAACCAATGGGGGATGGAAGAATGATTACAGTGACAGATTTAAATCACGGTTACTTTATGGGAAACAATTACATTCCGGTGTTAGAAAGTATTTCTTTCACGATTAGAAAGGGAGAATGGACAAGTATTCTTGGAGCATCTGGCACTGGGAAATCTACCTTATTAAATTGTTTAGGAGGATTGGATATTCCTAAAAATGGCAGTGTTCATATCAATGGTGTATTAACGGGGGAAAGTACACCAGCCCAATTGCAAAAGTTAAGAAGAGAAAAAATTGGGTTCGTCTTCCAAGATTTTCGTCTGCTTCCACAATATAATGTTCTAGACAATGTGTGTTTTCCATTACTACCTTATAAAAAGCACAAAGCTATTCTGGAACGAGCTAACGATTTGTTACAAGAAGTAGGTATGTCGCATCGGCTAAAACACCTGCCAAGTGAATTATCGGGAGGGGAAAAGCAAAGAGTAGCAATAGCGAGAGCTTTAATTAATAATCCGGCTATTTTAATTTGTGACGAGCCTACAGGAAATCTTGATATAGAAAATAGGGATCGAATAATGGATGTTTTTTCGAGCATCCATAAACTTGGTCATACCTTAATTGTCGCAACCCATGATAAAGAAATTGCAAAAAAAGGGGATAAACAGCTTTTCCTTCAAAATAGACAGCTAGCATTGGATGTTGTTGTATGATAAAAGTATTGCTCAAATCAATGATCCATCAAAAAAATATTATGGTTTCCTTTATGATTGGTGTAGTTTTAATTACGACGATTATACCTCTATCTATTACAACACTCAAAGAAACAATGGTGAAGATTGAGGATGATATTACGAAGTATGCTAGAGGAAGTTACGATATATTAGTACGGCCTGCAGGTGCCCGTACTTTAGTGGAAACAGAGCTCGGAATTGTGGAAGAAAATTACTTATCCTATGGAAATGGTGGCATTTCTTTAGATGAGTGGGAAATCATTAAGGGAATGGAAGATATCGAAATAGCTGCCCCTGTATCCTCCCTCGGTTATTTTACTGGTGAAAGCAAATCCTTTGCTACATGGATGCCTACCCAATCTAGTAGAGTTTCTGCCACATTTTTCACGTGGGATGGTGTGAATGAATATGTAATCAACGAAGAAGAGTCTAATGTTGGTACATTAATTGAACAAGAAGAAATCCCGTTACATACCCCTCCGTTCTTTGCGTTTTCTAGTGGAAATGCAAGGTTTAGTGATGAGGCACCACCTACTTTCTTGTTGCCGAATACATTTCATTTGTTAGTTGGAATAGATCCGATAAGTGAGGAGGAGTTAACAGGTATAGCATTCGCTAGTTTACTAGATGACTTAGATAGCGCTCAAAAGCAATTTTATGAGTTTGCTGGTGAGACTCCGATCATTAATGTGATGAACCTTACCGATCCACAAGTGCCGCTCGGAGCAGAATTAGAGTGGGAGACTTTAGACATAACGAAGGTACAAACAGAGGAATGGAAAAAAGAATTAGGATTAGCAGAAGGTGAATCATTTTATACACTTGAATATGAAAAAATAGAAAAGATGCATCAAATGCTTCTGCAATACCCTCACCTAGATGAAAGCACATTTAAAAAATATTTTAATGATGAAGTAAAGCCGTTTCAATATAAAACATTTCAACTTAACGAAGACCTATCTATTAATGATGATTACGATAACTATCATGGCGATAAAGGGAACGTTACCTTCTATTCTATTTCACCCATTCATTATGAACTCACTCAAAGTAATCTATATGTAACAAAAAAAGGTAACGAAAATGGAGTGCCAGTTTATAGAGAAATAAATAAATCTGGAGGGACTTTCGCTGAACTTGGTTACGAGATTCCATTTGTGTTTCATCCAACTGGAGAATACACCATAAAAGAATTTGAAGCCGACTTATCTTCCAGTCCATTAGGTATCTATCAATTAGCGCCAGTTGAGCTTATTAAAGATTCTAATGGTACGGAAGTGGCACCTCCGAAAGAGCTAACTTCAACCATTTATCCTGGAAGCTTTGTCTCTTCACCTGCTCACGGAGTCATCACTTTACAAGATGCACAACTCATTAAAGGGGACCAACCTATTGACGCGATAAGGGTTAGGATTGCGGGGATAATAGAATATAATAAGGCAGCAAAAGTAAAAATAGAAGAAGTTGCCACACGCTTGCTGGAACTTGGTTTCGAAGTGGACGTTGTTGCTGGTTCTTCCTATAAAGAGGTACCCGTTATGGTGGAGGGGGTTGGTACCGTCATCCAACCGTGGACTACGTTAGGAGCAGCAGCTTCTATTAGTGAAAACTGGAGCGGAACGACGATTCTATTAATGATTCTGTTCTCCATAACTGCGTTCATTTACTTAGTTAACAGAATTAATTTCTACTTATTAATGAAAAAAGAAGAAATAGCTCTATTACATCAATTTGGTTGGGATAGCAAAAAAGTAAAACAACTTTTATTTACAGAGTTAAGTATTTTACTTGTTTTATCCTATATTGTTTCAAATAGTATCTTGGTTTTTCTATTAGAAACTAGCAGACAAGTCATTTTTTATCATTTATTATTAACGGTTCTTTGTTATGTTCTTATTGTTTTCCTAACAGTTAGAAATACGAGGGACCATACGACAGAGCCAATTCGTACTAGCAATCTGATCAAGAACACTCTGAAGGGAAAAATATTACCTTTTCCACTTAAGAGTATTCTATACTTTCAATCACTTTTAGTTTCAACGTTTATCCAATTTGCATTAGTAAGTACACTATCAATCTTTGTCTATCTGTCTCTTCAAACTACGATGGAGCAAACAACGACAACCTATCTTGGTAAATATGTATATTTTCAAATTAGTCACTTTCACTATCTAATTATTATAAGTGTATTCATTTTTGCTCTCATTTCGTTAGTTGATTCTTTAAGTACATTGACAGTGTTTAGAAAAGATGAGGTGAAATTGTTATCAACCATTGGTTGGAATGATCGTAAAATAGTAAGTAGTTGGAGTAGAGAAGTAGCCATATGGTCAGGTATAGCAATAATTTTTGGACATATAATGGGAGTAATTTTATTTACACTGGTATTCAATTTTACTATTCATCATTTATTAATTTCATTCGTATCTAGTGTGTCCTTTTTTAGCTTTACGATGGTATTTTCAATATTGTACTTAAGATTATTGATGAATAATAGGGTAAGAAGGGTGAAGTATGCTAGATGTGAGTAAAATGAAGGTGTAGGTACGATCCGGCCATAGGACTAGTATCCAAATTACTGTAAAACTTTAACGCAATAGGAGTTAGGTTATTTTTATATAATTTGGTACAAGTGGAGGTAGTGAAGATGTCTTTAACTTTAGTCTTGGTGTTTAAAATGACAGGGTAAACTATTAGGAAGTATATAAAAACGTGATTAGTTAAATTAGGGACGGGGTTACATTTCTCATTCTTCTCAAATGAGAAATGTAACCCCGTCCTCGTTCGTCTAACTCGGTAACCACATCTTAGTTAAATCTAAATTACCCCAAAGTTCACATTTTTGGTAGTGTATACGGAGTAATAATGATACTAGGACTTGGTACACTATCACTAGAAGGATTTTAAACTGGTATGCTCGCTAAAGTTTATGGTGATTCTAATATATTGTGTACTGGGCACTTTTACAGTAATTTCTACCATTAAATGCTATTGGGACATAGTAAAAGGTGAGGTTTACCCTAAAGGCTCCCATTCCTTATAAAACTCCTATCTAGCAAAAATGTAATATTATTATAGGAATTTAGCGGTACGTTATTACTAATTTATGGTATTGTTTTTGTAGTTATTATAATCATTTTAATATTTTACAGTAGAGAAAGTCGGAGGGGATTTAGTGAGAAAACTAGTATGCATCATATTCTTTGTAGTGCCTTTATTTGTAGCATGTCAAACGGTTCAAGAAGACCCTGTAATAAAAATAAGTAATTTTAACATTGATCATACAATTACAGAAATAGAGGTAGTAGATTGGTTAAGTAATGAACATGTTGCTATAGTCACGGACCAAGATTTTATTAATGATCTAATAAAAGAACTATCTTCTTCTGATAATCGTTCCACAAAAGCGGTAGAGCTAGGAAATCCTGATTATAAATTATTTTTTATTAGTAATGGAGAACTAGTGTATGAATTAGGTTATTTTAATGATTCCGTAACATCAGGTGTTATTAGTCGTTATTGGGATTATCAAAAAGATGGTTTATATGAAGTAATCCACCAATTACCAATAGAAGATTAATTTAATTAATAAAATAATGTTGAGAGAAGTTAATGTAGTTGCTTGTAGCGCAATGAAACATCTCGCAACTAGGAATCAAATATTCAGAAAACTTTACTAGTAAAGGGGAAGAGAAACTTGAAAAAAATTTTATTCTTAGCTGTTTTTATTAGTGCTATGTTAGGTTTTTCAATTAGTAGTGTTGCGCACAACACAGATGTCTATGCAGGATATTGGAAAAAGTCAGGAACAAATCCGCCATCTAAAACATTACCTAAAACTTGTTAATAGGTGCCGAGGATAGCAATGGAAAGTTTCTTATAGAAAGCTAAGGAGTGGAAAATATGAACATCCGTAATGCAAAAGCAACGGAAATAACATTCATTCGTGAACAGCGTTTAGAAGCTTATAAAGAATATGCAAAAAAACTACCAGAAGCCCATTGGAAATTATTAAAAAGATCCATCCTCTCCGAAACTGATATGCAAGATGGCGTCGAAATAATAGTTGCAGAAATGGATGGAAAATTAGTAGGAAGTGTAGTTTTATTTCCTCCAAATTTGAAAGCTTATGAAGGATATGGAGATGCTCTCGAACACTCAGAGCTACGAATGCTTGCCGTAGCACCATCTTTACGAGGAAAAGGAGTAGCTTCCGTTTTAGTGGCAGAATGTATTAACCGAACAGGATGGAAAGGCTTATTTTCCATTGGCCTACATACTGGAGAGTTCATGGGAAACGCCATAAAGCTATATGAAAAATTCGAGTTTGTTCGAGTACCGGAGCATGATTTTGAACCTGCCAATGATGGGATTGTTGTGAAGGCTTTTCGCTAAGATTTGGTATAAGATTGGAACAGTAAATGGAGGTGTGTAAGGTGAAAAGATATAAAAAAATCCTTTTTATTGGATTGATATGTACCATTATTTCAATCGGTTATTATTATAATTTTAGCTTATCTTCTTTTTTGCATGATTATGGCTTCTCAACTAAGAATATTATACATAGTGAAGAAATCACACAAAATGATGGACCATTAGTAAAAGTATTATTGTTAACTGATGGAGAAAATTTAGGTGTTCTAACTGCTAAAAGGAATAAATTATGGATGTGGAGTAATTTTGCAACAGGAACATATTTATCTAGTCCAAGTTCCCATGAATACGCCTCTGCAATTGTTGTGACTAATAATGATTTACCATTTGGGGAAAAACCATTATTCGACTATCACATATTTGTTGCAACCTTTTTGGAAGATAAATCAGCTATTTCTATACCTTCACCTGATGATTTCTCTTTACAAGTTCAATCTTTCGAAATAAAAGGTAAAACTTTGCTTTATGCTCAAGCTAAAAACAGTAAAGAAAAACCCGAATTAACATCTAATGATGTTATCAAACTATTTAATAATTAAATAAGAAGAATTATGTTTCGAAAAAAGATTCGAGAAAATTGTTTAGTTGCGCAATAATTAAGACCTGAAAACATTATATGAATAAAGTTCATTTTCCTTATCCCTTAAATCATTCGCTTTCCCAATAGTGGACAGAGGGACATTCATTGTCCAAATAAATACTGGAAGCAAACTAAAACTGTAAGTATTTTCCTGGACATTAAACCTGTCCCATTGTCTATTAGACTCCCAGTTCGTTAAAAAATTAGCGTAGCGGGGGTCTGGCACTATACTCCACAAGAAAATATTGGTAATTATTAGTGACTGGTTACTAAAAAGTATCCTTTTAAAATAAAGCTACCCTTAATTCAAAAGGACTCTAAAAAGCAGAGGCTAACCGTTTTTCTATAAATAATTAGCACTGAACCTGTCCTGTTGCCCATGTTATCTATAATTTTCACTTTGCTTACTAAATAGAAAACTAACCACGTTTATTAACAACCCTGAAATTATTATGAAAGTAGAATAGAGCGTATAACCAGGATCAGGATTTTCTGTGACAGCATAATATATTAATAGAGAGCAACCAGAGATAGTAATACTAACACCTAGTATTGAAGATATTAGTTTGTTTCTTCCCTTAATTAGTATAAGTAAGGTAACAACAATAACTAGTAACAGAATGCTAGTCAACAGAAAATTTATATGCATTTTCTACTCCACCTTTTCAAATTAGAATCTTAGATCTGCTCCATATACACATGACCTATTCTTAAAAAAATAGTAATTTTTACAAAGGACTCCCCTTGTCTAGAAAAGAGAGTCCTTCTTTTTAATACATTAGTTATTACTAAAACTATAAATGAACCTTGGAGCAACAAAGTACCTGTTTTGATAATCTAGTTGGACTGTTTCCACTTTCTCTTGCCCCTCAAAAGCCCATGTTATGACTAATTCATAGTTTTCCCCCTTTACAGGCGGTTCCCCTAAAGACGCAAAGGAGTATTTTTCTGTAGATGCCATATCAATTACTGCATTTTCCACGAGGTTTGTGATTGTTTGTCCATTCTTCTTAAATTCATATTTTGTAATAATTCCACTCTTTTTCTCCCAGGTAAAATCACCTCTCCATATGTCTTTTGCCGACTGTTCAGAAACGTATGATGCAGACCATTCTTCCGTTTCACCAGCTAGGTAACCCGGCTGCGCATAGGAGTAAATTACAAAACCATACACTAATAATAAAACTACTAATGAGCCAAATACTACTTTTTTCATAGCAACCACCTTTTCTTAATATTACGAAAATTTATCTTACTAGTAATATACCATTTTTGTTAATAATTGCATATTAGGAAGTGGAGTGTTTAACTTAGTAAAAAAAGCTTTATGGAGAATGAAGGTGGAGGTTATTAATGAATGATATAAAAATCGAACTGAAGAACGATATGCTGAATAACTCAAACTTTAAATATAAAGAGGTAATTTATACGGCAGTAAAAACGACTGATATATATTGTCTTCCTTCCTGTACTGCAAAAAAACCGAAACAAGAAAATGTTGAGTTTTTTAATACATGTGTTGAAGCGGAGGCTCCCAAATAAGGGCCAGCTCTCCACACACACGAAAACTTTTAGTGACGGAGGGTCTGGCCCATATTTATATCAGAATATATATTTTTAAACAAACGTTTGATTAAAGAAAGTGAAGAACAGCTAAGTATAAGTGGTCTATACGTTTGGAGGTGAATTTAACATTTTAAGTAGTTATATCGGAAAAATTATTTGCGATTTTTAAAGAAGACCTCGCCGCAAATGAACTAGCAGAGGCATCAAAAAGTTTCCTCAGAATGATTCCCCGTCCAGCGTAAAACTAATTCACAAACCGTACATTTATCTCCATCACTTCTGATCTACTTCCAATTCGGAATGGTGGTCCCCATATTCCGAAACCAGAAGATACAATCGTGTGAAGTTGGTCTACTTGTAAAAGTCCATGATGATTTTCATACATAGCGTTCGTAATGAAATTGGCTGGAAATAGCTGGCCTTTATGTGTGTGGCCAGATACCATTAAATCGACTCCGGCAGCGCTTATTTCACTAAACTCTCTTGGCTGGTGATCAATTAAAAAAATTGGTTTAGTAGGATCTAGCTCATTAGTAAGTTCGTGAATGCTTGCGCGTACACGGTCTGAGTAATCTTTTCTCCCAACAACATAAAAGAGGTCGTCAATACTAGTAATCTCATCTACTAAAACTTCAATATTAATTTGGTTCATTTCTTTTATGAAAATAGGAATATCATTCCCGTAATATTCATGATTGCCTAGTACCGCATACACTCCCATTGGTGCGGTTAATCCGGACATGATTTCACTTAAGTTATGTTTGTAGTAAGGTTCAATACTATTATCTATAACGTCGCCAGCTAGGAAAATGATATCTGGTCCTACTTCATTGGAGAGGTTGATTAAACGATTAATAGATTTAGGACCAATCGTTTCGTTTATATGGATGTCTGATACTAATAAAATTTTCAGTTCATCTAATTCAGATTCTTTCTCGATTTCAATGTCATATGTGACAACGACAGGGCTCCACATGTTGTAGGAACCATAAGTGAAAATAAATAAATAAAAAGCAATGGCGGAAAAACCGAACCATTTAATGCCTCTTTTTTTATTTAGAAAATAAATTAAATTTAATAAAGGGAAAAGTAGTAAACTATAGCCGAACATTACTAGCCAGATGTAACCAACCCATCGGAAACCTGGAATGGTGAACATTTCAGTTAAGAAAAAGGAAAAAGAAATGACAAACATTACGAGAAAATATGTTTTCTTAAACCGAAAGTTAAAGGATCTCTTCAACCAAACCCAGCCATTATAGGCTACATAAAAATTGAGTGCCAAATAGATTAATAGAAAGGAAAAAAATATTAATAATTGCATAATCAAAACTCCTATACGTGGACAAAGGTAAAGGATCCTCTGCCACTACTTATTATGTTTTTTTAAAAAGGCAAATTCAGAAAGACCTAACGCTAAAAATAATAAAAACCTGTCCCCGTACATGTCCACTAAAGTTTGAACGGTTCGTCATTTTTCTGCATTGTATTGCATCTCGTCCATTTCATCATACGTTAAGCCTATGAAACACTAACTTAAGTATATCCTTCTAGGAAGGAAAATGTATAATTATAGGCTTCTAATTCACATAGTTTTTTCTTTACTGGCTCAAAATGCATGAAATAGTGAAACTGGATCTATTTGAGGTCCGAGGTCCGTAGTAAAAGAACGGAGGAAAGAGAAGGGTGGCAAAATATACGAACTGTCACCAAATGGAAAGCAAAAGAGATTTAGAGAGTTGTATTTATAAAGAGTGGAAAAAGTGTGCTAATTGCGGGACAAACCGCTAGTGGGCCAGTCCCCAGTTTAGTAAAACTTTAACGTACTGTGAGCCTGTCCCGAATATATATCAGTATATATTTTTTTAAACAAACGTTTGATTAAAGAAAATGTCGAATAGCTAAGTATAAGTCGTCTATACGCTTGAAGGTGAATTTAACATTTTAAATAGTAATTTTAGAAAAATAATTGGAGATTTTCGTGTGCAGTCCTTGCCACAAGTGAGCCAAGATAATCTATCTAGGAAGACTTCTTATAAGTATTTAAAACAACTATCATCCTATCAATCTCTTCCTCACTTAGATCCTCAATTCGATCAAGCTGTGTCTTAAGGTAAGTAACGGTTGTATCTTCTTCTTTTTCTGTATTTTTTAGAAAATAAGTAGCTACCGAGCTAGTTACTAGTCCTAGCAATCCAATACCAAATACCATCAAGAACACAGCAATAAGTCTTCCAACTATCGTTTCCGGCGAAATGTCACCATAACCAACAGTTGTTGCTGTTACAATTGCCCACCATACTGCGTCAGTGTAAGTAGTGATGGAAGGTTCAAGGTATCGAATCGGTATTGAGGTTGTAAAGATTACGAGAACCAAGAAGATTAATACTTTATCAAGACTATTTGTCTTTAAGATTCCGTTAAGGTGGCCAGTGTAATGTTTGAAGATTACTAGAGTTCTAGCTAACCTAACTAAACGTGCTAACCTTGCAAGACGGAAAATGCTGTCTAATGGAATAATAGCTATGATATCTAGTGGGTTTTTCTTTAAGTATTGGATCTTGTTTTTTGAAGTGAAAAAACGATAGCTCACATCTAGTACAAAAATAAGCCAAATTACTTTGTCCACGATTTTAACTAGATTTGTCTCGTTAAATAGAAAAATGACCGATACAAGAGCAAGAATGGCCATAAAAACTTCATAACCAATTTTCACTCGCTTTATGAAATTAGCAGAAAAGTTGAACCTAGTATTACGAACTAAATCCACTTTGTTTCCCCCTACAAACCAGTTTCATTTTTCAACATAAAACATTATATAACATTTAATTACAAAAACAACTAACATATATTGCATATTAAAACTTATATTTCGTTGTTAATGCTAAATTTATCCTTTACAATTATAGGTAACAACTAACCGAAATAGGTGAGCCCTAATGATTGTTTACGAAGCTACTAAACTAGAGTTTCTATCAGATATATTAGAAGTCAAGTTAGTTTAAGGAGTATTATGACCAGCAATTTAGAGCAAGTTTCTAAACTTCAGTCATATAGTTTTACTATAAAAATGAATACCAATATTTATTAGGTCCAGGGATTTTTTCCTGTATCGATTTTGGGGTGATACATTGAAAACAGAAGAATTGCTTCTACGATTCGTACCTTTTTTTGTGATAATTGTTTCAGTTATTCAATATGTATGGTTGAAATTGACATACGAGACGGAAAATCAGTCTCTGTATATTGGCGCACTGATTATATTGAATATCGGACTTAGTGTACTAATTATCTTACCGAAACAAAAAAAGGAAAAGAAATATAAAGAGCGAGAAAGAGTTGTCTTAATTGCGTGCATCATTCTAGCAGTCTTAATTCCTATTATTTATTTGCTATCATTTTGATTGAGAGTGGATAATCTTGCCTAATTGTATGTTTTAAGATTCTATACCATAATACTCAATTTCTAACAGAGATAATAATTATAGAAGTAGGATCTCGTTCAGTTTTTCAACATTACCTAAAACTTGTTAATAGGTGCCGAGGATAGCAATGGAAAGTTTCTTATAGAAAGCTAAGGAGTGGAAAATATGAACATCCGTAATGCAAAAGCAACGGAAATAACATTCATTCGTGAACAGCGTTTAGAAGCTTATAAAGAATATGCAAAAAAACTACCAGAAGCCCATTGGAAATTATTAAAAAGATCCATCCTCTCCGAAACTGATATGCAAGATGGCGTCGAAATAATCGTTGCAGAAATGGATGGAGAATTAGTAGGAAGTGTAGTTTTATATCCTCCAAATTTGAAAGCTTATGAAGGATTCGGAGATACTCTCGAACACTCAGAGATACGAATGCTTGCCGTAGCACCATCTGTACGAGGAAAAGGAGTAGCTTCCGTTTTAGTGACAGAATGTATTAACCGAACAAAATGGAAAGGCTTATTTTCCATTGGGTTACATACTGGAGAGTTCATGGGAAACGCCATAAAGCTATATGAAAAATTCGGATTTGTTCGAGTACCGGAGCATGATTTTGAACCTGCCAATGATGGGATTATTGTGAAGGCTTTTCGCTTAGATTTGGTATAAGATTGGAACAGTAAAGGTAGAATACGCCTCTGCAATTGTTGTAACTAATAACGATTTACCATTTGGGGAAAAACCATTATTCGACTATCACATTTTTGTTGCAACCTTTTTGGAAGATAGATCAGCTATTTCTATACCTTCACCTGACGATTTCTCTTTACACGTTCAATTTTTCGAAATAAAAGGTAAAACTTTGCTTTACGCTCAAGCTAAAAACAGTAAAGAAAAACCTGAATTAACATCTAATGATGTTATCAAACTATTTAATAATTAAACAAGAAAAATTAAGCTTCGAAAAAGATTCGAGAAAATTGTTTAGTTGCAATAATTAAGACCTGAAAACATTATATGAATAAAGTTCATTTTCCTTATCCCTTAAATCATTCGCTTTCCCAATAGTGAACAGAGGGACATTCATTGTCCAAATAAATACTAGAAGCAAACTAAAACTGTAAGTATTTTCCTGGATAATAAACCTGTCCCCTTGTCCACTGCTAAAATGGTTCGATATGAATATGAGCTTGTTTAATATTATGTAGACTATATAATCGCGCTTCAATTTCTTCTGATATATCATGGCTTTCACTAACGGTAAGGGAGGGGTCAACGAAGATAGTGGCATCAACTAGAGGTTGATTACCAGATAATCTTCCTTTTATTTCTTTAACGAATTTCACTCCAGGTGTCGTGCTAATGGTATCCTCAATCTTATTTAACTCATTAGCTTCAAACCCATCTGTTAGTTCATAAATCGTATCTTTAAGAATGCCCCAAGCAGTAAAGCAAATAATAATGCCGACAATGGCAGCCGTTACCGGATCAAGCCATACAATCCCAAAATACGCACCAGTAATACCTACTACTGTTCCTAAACTAACGAGCGCATCTGCACGATTATCCTGTGCGGCTGAATATAACGCCTTACTACCAATTTGTTTGGACAGTTTTTTATTAAACCGGTAAACAAAGAACATGATTACCGCACTAAAAAGACCAATAAAAGCGGCAAGTATATTTGGTTTAGTCGATATAGGGTTGAAGAATAGTTGGACGGAGGTAATAACAACTTGTAAACCTACGGTAAAAATAATGATTCCAGCAAGCAAGGATGCAATCGTCTCAGCTCTTGAATGTCCATATTTATGGTTTTCATCAGCAGGTTTTTGCGCAATTTTAAGCCCAATTAAAACAGCAACGGAAGCTACCACATCAGTTAAATTATTTAAACCATCAGCTCTTAATGCACTCGACTCCCCTGTATAACCAACCACTAGCTTCACCGACGCCAAGAAAATGTAGGTTCCTATACTAATCCATGCTCCCTTTTCACCTTTTTTAAGATCTTTATTAACCATTCCGATGTACTCCCTTTCCGTATGATGGGCCTCAACATATCCCCAAAGCTTAAATTTCCCTATAAAAAAGAAATTAATTCCAAGTTTCTTGATTCTTTAGTGAACGCGGAGACGGATATGTTGTTCACGGGTAGAGGTTAAAGCATTTACAAATACGGCGAAAAGTGGGGCCAGTCCCCCAGTTCAGTAAAACTTAACGTACTGGGGGTCTGGCCGCATTTTCTGTCTCTTCAAACTACGATGGAGCAAACAACGACAACCTATCTTGGCAGTCATGTATATTTCCAAATAAGTCACTTTCATTACCTAATTATCATAAGTGTATTCATTTTTGCTGTCATTTCGTTAGTTGATTCTTTAAGTACATTAACAGTGTTTCGAAAAGATGAAGTAAAACTATTATCAACCATTGGATGGGATAATCGTAAAATAGTAAGTATTTGGAGTAGGGAAGTAGCCATTTGGTCATGTATTGCCATAGTTTTTGGTCATTTAATTGGAGTTGTGTTATTTTCACTAGTTTTCAGTTTTACTCTCAATCATGTATTCATCTCATTCGTATCAGGTGTATCATTCTTCATTTTTACGATTATATTTTCAATATTGTACTTAAGAGTTTTAATGAATAATAGGGTAAACCGAAAAGTAAAGTATGCTAAAAGTGAATAATAATGATGCTATGATGGTGCCAGGCACGACCCAAATATATCTTGTTTCACGGAACAAGAAAAGGTTTCTTCTAAATTAAGTTTTTTAGAAGAAACCTTTTTATTATAAGTAATCGACCTAATTGAATTTTTCCTCATTTTTATCTTTATATGAATTAATGATTGTTACGACTCTTTCCAACTCGGCATTAGTTAATTCATCGATTCTTTCAATTTGCCCTTTAAGATAAGTAATCGTTAGTGGACAAGAATACAGCACCCCATACTCTTGGCGCTGCTATTTTTCTAATATCTGATGTATCCTACCCCAATGTCGTTTCACTTGTTTCCGAATGAGACTTTTGGTTGTTAATTTTGACATTATCTCATGGGCCCTGTACGCGTAACTTATAAAGTTACCTCTATTTTTATAATTGAAACCAAGATGGGTATAAATTTTATATAATTCTTTTCTAGGGCTTTTTCTTTTGGTTGCCAAACCAACAAGTCGCATGCTAGAAGCTTTTCTGTATGCACGACTAAAGTACTTAAAAAGGCTTTTTTCTCTAAGCCGTACAAGATGTCCGTCAGTAACAAATCCTAGGTAATCTAATGTACTTTTCTTACCGACCTCATTATAGATCTTTTCATTTGAGTATATACGGATTTCTGTTTTTTCCTCTTGTATCTTTAAACCAGATGAATGATATTTATGAATTATTTTATAGACATCGTTCTTCATATTATCTAATAATTCTGGATAAATGTTTTCGGTTGGTATTACTAATATCATATCATCACAATACCTTCGATAAAGTGAATTTTTACTCTCTGCCCAATCCTTAATCTCTTTATCAAAATTGATTAAATGAACATTAGAACAAACGGCACTCATACCAGATCCTTGTGGAATACCATAAGGTTTTTTATTCTTATAAAGATGTTTCTTTTTAAACTCCCTGAATTCACGGGGTTTCATTATTTTAGTAAGATTCCTAGTACTTAAGAGTTCTTTTAGTAGTTTTACTCCATATTGATCTTTTAAAAATTTGTCTATATCGGACCTATGTACAAAAGTAAACTGCGTAAGATTTTTATAAACTTTATACCAATCGTTTGAAAGTTTATCAACACCGAGAACGGTTTTAATATTTTTCTTAAGTTCGACATGATTAATATTGTCGAAAAATTTAGTGAAATCAATAGAAATCACTATTGCTTGATCTTGAGAAAATAGAAAATTGAATACTTCATATGTAAAATCAACATTATTTTTTCCGGATTTATTATTTCGATAAGCAAGTGCCACTTCATCTATGCCGTAATCCTTTACATAATTGTTATAGGCTTGATTTAGTAGGTCTCCATAATATTTATATATAAATCTATCCTTGTGAGCAGCATAGAAAATTTGACGTACCTTTTTCTTCTTTTCTTTTCTCAGACTTAGGGATAGCTTTTTATCCTTAGAAATCGTTACGTATTTATTAAAGATAATATTGAAATGAATTGAGGGTAGAAAAGAATGTCCTGAAACCCAATCTGGGTCTTGAATGTGCTTTTTAAGGTGATTTATATGTACTGGAGAGTCAAAATGTAAGTAATGCTTTAATTCATATTTTGACCAATCGATCTCAGAAGAGCTAGGGAGGTTATGTAATTGTTGTGGTCTATTACTCTGTTTCATAACAGAAAACCTCCTAGCATACGTTTTTGGGATTCAATAGAAGTTTGAATGGCCCGTTGACCACTGGTTCATAAAACAATTCAATTATAATATAACTAAGGAGTTGATTATAACTGTGATAAGTTTAGTAGACCTCTCAGAGGTGCAAATGTTAATTACACTCATTGTAGCAGTCTGGTTAATTGTACAAGTTCTGAAGTTGATTCAGCTTGACAAGTTGAAACTTATCTCTCTTGCAACCAATTTTGCAAGACACCTTCATTACTGAATTGTTACCATTATAAGCCAATATTTTATATCTTTCAAATATTAAATCTACAAATCTTGCGTTTTTTAACAATACAAGTAGGAGCAAGTCGAGCACGAGGTCAAAACAACTACTTCATTCTAATAAGAGAGAGCTTAATATAGTATAAATTATTCTTACATATAGAAATTAGTTTTTGTTAAACAACTTGGACATTGTCCAGTGAGAACTAGTGATTTCTTACTTTTTTCTTTTGTTCAGGAATAACTATTCTATTAACTGAAAAATGATAAGAGGTAACCGTCCCTATTTGTCTCTTTTCTTCGTTTCTTCCAGCATACTCTAGATTATACCTTGTTATCTACTTTCTTTTTTCATCTTCCATAATTTGTTTTCTATCAAATTTGAAAACTTTCCATTTATCTTTTATAGTTTCTATCTTCTGAATGTCGATGTCTTTGATTTCTTTTTTAATCTCTTTTTTGATTTCTTTCAGTTTCACATTTTTATCATAGAAGAAATAAGCCTCAGCAGATTTACCTATTGAGTAGGTCGCAGCCCCTGCAATACCGCCAGATATGACAGCACCACCAACAGGAATTAATTTTGATAGTTGACGGGCACCTTCCCTAACTCCGAATGCAGCACCAACATTTACACCGGCCGCAGCTAAATACTCATAGGCTGTTTCCTTTGATATTTCTTTTCCCGATAAACCACCAATAATAGTTATTAATAAAAGCTGTAATGGTGTCAGTATAGCTATATCTGCTATTGGTATCGGTGTACTGCCTACCCCACTTGCTATAGCAGTGAACCTTTTGATAAGTGATGATGATACTTTCCTTAGTTGTTCATTTCTTTTCTGTGCCTGAAAAAAATCTAACTTAGCCTCTTCTACAAGGTTGTTTCCAATAAGGTCTGATAGACTTTGAATATTCCACAAGTCACCTTCAAGTGAACAAACGGGAATAATACCAACATAATTGCCTTCATTAAAAGTATATCCTCGATATTGATAATTAATATTTAAAGGAGTACGTTCTACATTTAAAACATCTTTCGTCATATAATCAATAACATCTAATAACAGACCTGTCTTTTTCGCATTTTCTTCAGGGGGCCATTCTCTTGGATTTCCTATTGTATCTGCTTTATTTAATACAAGTATAGTAGGTATACTTATCTTATGCTCTTTATTTACTTCATCCATAATTTCTTTGTAAACTTTCAAATCATTTGAGAGGTTTCTTGTTGAGGGAGTACTAATGACATGCATAATGACATCTGGTGAATACTTAACAATACTATTTTTCAATACAGTTACGGCATCTTCTTCTTTAGCTTCTGATGGCTTTGTAGTTTCAAAAATCCCCCTAGTATCAACGATTTGCCATGTGGAATATGACTCTTTAAATGTGATAACATATGGAACCGTTTCTGGAGTTTGAGGTTTCACATCATTTACAGTTGCAACATGCTTACCTGCTAATGCATTAATAATAGAAGACTTTCCGTGTCCACTTCTCCCCATTACCAACAGTACAGGCGGCCTGCTATCTTCTACTAATTTCCTTATCTCATCAATTGCAGGTCCCATTACTGCTTTCTTAAGAAAGTTTTTTGTTTCTTCATTTAGGCCTTTAGTAAAAACATCGAATACCTCATCGATTGACTCTAACAGTTCCTTTGCCTTTACTTTGTCAATTGCCATTTAACACAACTCCCTTTTATTCTAATTGTCAATAAACGAAGTGAAAAAGAGCTAACCAAAATTAACTATAAAGTCCTATATTCATTCTTCACCTTACCTATCTTAGTTCATATAAACTAGAGAAGTTTATGATCTATACTCCAATCCATTTTTTTGAAGTTTAATAAGTAAGTACAAGATTATGTATCTTTAATTCCACAAATCCATGAAACTATGAGGTCTATTTTGTTGATATATTATAAATACTATTTTTCGACAATTGACCTGAATATTCTTTACTAATTTACAAATATATACTTAAATTGCAGAATGGAAGAAATCTTTGCAGAACAGAAAGGTAGATACAATAATGTTGTCGAACTTTCTTGTTATAAGAGATAGCAAATATTAATGATTGTTAGTCAATCTGCTAGCTCAGTAAAACTTTAACTTAAAGGGAATCAGGTAAGAATCTAGGAGGCTAACATTTGAAAAGTGAAAGACAGAGAAAATCATTTATAGAAAAAGCAAAAGAAATTATTGAAGTAGGAGCTGAAGGTGGAGTATCAACTATTTCAGAGGTTTTTCTTGAAGGGGTTATAGGAGCGGCTGTCCCTGGTGCAACCAATGTTATTTTAAATTATAAACAAAAGAGAATGGAAGAAAACTTACTTATTTTTATAACTGAACTTCAGGAAAGAGTTTCAGTTATAGAAGAAAATTACCTAGCAATGACTTCTGAAAATAGACTTTTAATTGAGGAGTTTTTTGCAGGCCTAATATGTGATTACGTTATCGATGAACAAGAGGCGGAAAAAATTAGATACATTGCAAATGGATTTGTTTCTCTTACAGGACAAGAAACTCTTATGGAAGAACAGACGATTTTGTACTTAGACATATTAAAGAATTTAAGATTAATTGATTTAAAGATTCTATTTGATAAGGAAAAGAAAATCCTTCATGATGGTAACTTTAGCGAATATCTTGATGTTCTTGGTATTGATGTAGATTATTATAGGGTAACTAGAGAGAAATTACTTAGACAAGGATTATTCAAAAGTTCATATGATGACGAATATCAAAGGCTTGTAAAAAAGGTAAATGATCTTACTGATTGGACGATGTCGGTTCAAAAAGGCAAGCCTAATAGACTTGCAAGTAACTTCGCAAGTTTTAAACCTAAAGAACGAGAAAATATATCATTAAGCGATTTAGGTAGGTCATTCATTGAATTTTTCTCAGAAACTTGTCAAACTGAAGAATTTGAGTAAATAGTTAGCACTACATAGAAGAAAACGATAAAAGGTTCTTCACCGAAGTAAAGAATGCCCCCATTTCACAGCCACCTCCATGCAAAAGCAAGCTAGAGGTGGCTATATTAACACATACACCAAAATCAGCCCTCCCTACCTAGTACAATTTTCTTATATACAATGATTGGAAGAAAAAACTACTACTTAAAATACATTTCAAAGGGGATGTGATATTATATGCCACGATATGCTTATATACCTTTCAATGCCAACTACATTGAAAAGCTACCAAACGTAGAAGAAGATTATTTCAGAGATTATAAAGTTTTTAGGGTGGACTCAACAACGATTACAGATTCAGAGTGTTCAATAATTAAAAAGGAACTTAGAGGCTTCTTTTGTTATTCTTGTGATTCAAAAATGAAATTTCGTAACCAAAAAAACAGACATAATCATTTTGCTCATATTAGTAAAAAAGAATGCTTTGAAGCGGAAAGTTTAGCACATGCTTCAGTAAAAAAAGATCTTTATAATAGATTCAAGAACAGGGGCTATAAAGTAGCAATGGAAAGGACCTTTAAATCTGGAATTAAAAAGGTTCGTACGGATGTTGCGGTTATAGAAATGTCAGATATTCTAGCAATAGAAGTTCAAGCTAGCCCTTCAATAAAACGATCAACAATAGCTGAGAGAACAAATGCGTACGCTAATGAAGCTATACCTACAGCGTGGGTAATAGTTTTAGACTCTTTTTTCGGAAAAGGTAATTTTACATCAACTAAAGAATCAGTTTTGGTGAAAAATGAGGACGGAACTTCAAGTTATGTGGAGCGATTACTACCTTATTCGGTATCAACCCCATTTGTTATAACTGTTGATGTGCCAAAAAGCTTTTATTTTATATTAGACATATATAAATATGTAGTTGCAGTTAGTCATGATGGGCACTTTTTCATGATTAGAAGAACAGACATCATAGGAGATAATTTAGAAATTTTTCGAGTCCAACAAGAAAAAGTAGTGGATACTCTTTTAGCAACAGAATTAATTTCTATTGATTATATACCAGAAAGCAAAGTGAATAATAAACCTTTAGATGAATTAGAACATAGAGACGGTTTACATCTAGATGATAATATTGAACTCGAAGGTGAAAGGTTATTAAAAGAATTTGGTATAGATTTTAATAAGGCTTATGAAGAAGAAATAGAACAACTAAAATCAGACGAACCGTTAGATATCCTTTTAGTAATAGAAGAAACTAAAAGAAGGGAAAAACTAAATTCTAAGAAAATACAATTATTAAATCAACTAGATAAACAAATAATCGAATTGAGAGAACAGTTTTATACAATTCAAGCAATTTATGTAGAAATGGAAGATAGATTAGAAGAATTAGCAATAAGGATTGAAATGGAAAGAATGGAGCAAGAACAAACAAGAAAATTGCAGGAACATTACAAAGAACAAAAACCAGTAAAGGAGTTATTGTTAACTCAAGTTGAAAAAAGCTTTAAAGAGAAATCATTAGGACAACTAACGACCTTTTCAACGGTGAATTTCCCATACATCACTGAACCGTTATTTACATATGTAATTGATCGATTAAAAAGGGATATAAGAGAAGTTTTAGATAACGACATGGATATTGATCTAGAGGCTTTAGAGATTGGTTTATTATTAAATAAGGTAATAATGGAAAAAAAGAAAAAAATCGAGGAACAAAAACAACAATTAAAAGAAGAACAAGAGAAAAAAGAATCCTTAAGAAAATTAGTTGAGAATAAAAGAAACGAAGAACAACTATCATTTGAAAATGAACAGAAGGAAAAGTTGTGCGATGAAATTAATAAGATGCAAAGTGATTTAGGGACTACTATTGTTAGAGATATAAATAAATTAAAGCAAAAGAATTTAAAAGAAGTTAAGGAAATCCATCGGAGTGTATTAAATCAGTATGAGAGAATGTCGCAGATGTCTTTATTTTGAAAACGTTGTCTAAATACAAAAGGTGCCTGTGAACTCAGTAAATCTTTAACGTACTGGGGGTCAGGCACCAGGTTCACGCTTTCCCAATAAAGGACAGAGGGACATTCATTGTCCAAATTGATATGGAGGTAAACTAGTACTGTAAGGATTTTCCTGGACAGTAAACCTGTCCGAGACACTGAAAAAGTCCACTTTTCTAGCATGAAAAATATTAAAAACACCATTTTTTTTTCTCAGTGAAGGAAAAATGGTGTTTCTTGTAAATTAAATACGCCACTTATGCTGTTTTGGAGGATAGGATTTTTCCTATCCTCTTTATATTTACTGCTAATGCAGTTAGTTTTGCTTGTGTAGACATGCTTTTTAGACCGTACCCCCTGGCACGATCTAGCCCGTGAAAGCATTTCATTTCGCCGTTTTTCCATTCTTGGCATGCTCTCTTTTTATATTTCTCCTTGAATTCATCTGTTTTCTGCTGTTGGCTGTAATCATAGAATTCTGGTGTATTGATACTAACCTCTAATACTCTACCTACGGTATTATTGGCAGGTATACACTCTGATCGTAAAGGACAGTTTCGACACTTTTCTTTTTCAAAGTAGTATATAACTGATTGTCGATTCTTTTTATTCGAATATTTCTTTCTATAGGTCGAGTTCCCTTGACTACAAAACCATTCATCCGAATCCTTATTATAGGCATATAAATCTTCGTTTATCTTATATGCCATTTCACTTACTGGTATATAAGGAATGGCCTCATATTTTTTAATGGTATCTAAGATACCTTTCCGGAAGTAAGCTTTATCACCATAAATCTCGTTTACCGTTACTCCACTCTTTTTCGTTAACTCCATCAGTTCATCGAAGTGAGTACCATCTACATAGGCACCATTCCCGGTGTGAACAGCTGTGATAATACGATCATCTGTCGTAATAATAAATTCTGTTTTATACCCAAAAAAATGAGATGTTTTACTTTTATGTCCAACTCTAGCTTCTTGATCCACCAATGAACGCACGCCTTTTTGTGCTAGAAATTTAGGATCTTCTAAGATTTTTTTGGCTGTATTTAGAACTTTTACTGTTTCGGGAATAGTTGTCGAATCGATATGTGTTTCTACTGTAGAAATCGTTTCTTCTAGAAACGTCTTCATTGTTTGCTTTGCTTGTTTATGGTCTTCTATCTCTTTGTAATCAGGAATCTCTCGATTAATTTCACTTGGAACATCTTCGAGTTCTTTTTCTAAAGTTTTAAAGATTTTCTTAGATAGACGTTTCATGACTCTTTCTACCGTTGCTTTGAACGTGTTTGCTTCTGTGTGAGTACTATCAATACTTACACCAGTATTTTTGATAATACCTTTTTCCACACATTGGCGAACAAATGCGACGATGATATCATCTAATGTAACGTCCTGTAATCGTTGTTTTCGGAATTTAGAGAGTAAACTAGGATCGGGCAATTCTTCATCAGGATTAATGCCTAAAAAATACATGTATGCCAAATTGAGAGACGCATCTTCAATAACTCGCTCATCTGAAAGCTTATAAAGGTACTGAAGTACCAGTAATTTAACCATTAACTCTGGTTCTTTTGCAGGCCTACCATAGTATTTACAATATGTACTTTCTAATAGTTCATTAATAAAACTAAAATCTACGGCATCGTGTACTAATTTGAGTATATGGTTTTCTGGAATTTTGAAGTATAATAGGGAGTAGATGCTTAACTGCATATCTTTTTCTTTAAGCATAGAAGAAAGCCTTCCTTTCTTTTTTGGGATAATTTGTTTCTTAGTCGATACTAATTATACCAAATTTGGATAGGAAGGTTTTCTTTTTTTTATTTATTTACATTTTTTAGGAGTTGTTTTTCAGTGGCCTCGACCTGTCCCCGTGTCCATTCCATGTGGAGTGTGTGACGAATTTAATAATGAAATATTTATTTTATTTGTCGTAAGGTGAACCGTATCATAAGTAAATGAGGTTTTTTCGAAAGTTGAGACAGCACCGTTCCATTATATTGGGAAGGTGCTGTATTAATTAGATAAACATTTGTTGCATGTAAGCTTTCTTTTGCTTTTGTAAATTCTTTAATGTTAGTTCATTTAGTTTAATCTGTTTATTTATACTATCAAAGAATTTAGCAATTATTAATTGTTCTTCTAGGCAAGGTAAGTAATGTAGAGTTTCAAAAAACTCAGATACACTTACATTTAATAGCCCGTGATTTCGGGCTCCTTCTACACAGATTAATGATACTTCTTTGTGCCACTGAGTAGAGTCGAAATAGTGGACTAAGAAATCACTATTTACATTCTCATTTGTTTTAAAACAAATATAAAGTGTAGATAAAGCACCATTTTCATAGTTATTTAATCGTTTTATCGCACCTAATGGGTAACCATTAGAATAACTTTTGTTGTAAGCATATTCCCCTTTCTGAAGTAAGTAATAACCTGTTAAATTTTGAGAAGCAACAGTTTTGTTAAAAAATTCAACTTGATCAATTAGGCCATGCTGTGCAGAAATAGTTAATGGTCTTTTAGTTTTTAAGTCAGAATTTTTTCTTGTAACCCGTTCCGTAAAATTTCCAAGTTTCTGACGTGACCATTTTGGAAACTCTAGGCCATCCTTATCTTTAAATCTTTTTTCTTGACTAAAAATCTTTTGCGTATAGCCTTTTTTCTGTTCCTTCAGCAACTCTATTTTTTCTTGTTGTAGTAGGATGTTCTTATTTATTAAACTGAAAAATTCACCAATTTTACGTTGTTCTTCTTTAAAGGGAATATTAATTGATAGAGACTTCAAACTTTCTTGATTAATATTCGTGTTAGCACTTATGGTGCTTTTTGCAAGTAACTTTTTCCTAAAACTAGGAGTTGAAAAACAGAATTCTTTAAATTTAATATCTAAATTAATTTCTGTATCTCTAAATCTAATTAAGAACCCGCTAAAAGTAGTTTCTATAAGGTCTTCTAAAACAACTGAAGTTAGGCCTACACCTGAAGGTTTTACTGATGATCGAATAAAAAGTACATCACCTTTTTTTAAATTGTATTCTACTAAATCTTTTTTGTTAACTTTGACTAGACCAAAATTTGAATTTTTAATACTAGTTTTTCCAAATACATCATTTAGATTTACGAAAGAATTTCCATGCCCAAAATCTTCTTTGCTTTTATTAATACCGTTTTTAAATTGACCAATTTCGTGTAATTTTTTTGTTTTCCACTCACATTCAAAACCACTAAACCTTAGTTTTGGAGTCTGCATCTTTTACACCCCCAACTCTTTAAAGTACTTCTCTAACTCTTGATCTACTTCCGTGATTTCTTTATCAAGTTCTTTCAGTCGTTGAGCTACTTCTTGTAAATCAATCGGTTCTTCTTCTTCAAATGTATCCACGTAGCGAGGAATATTTAAATTGTAGTCATTTTCTTTGATTTCGTTCAATGTTGCTGCATAAGAATACTTGTGCATTGTTTTGCGATTTAAGAATGTAGCGATGATTTTTTCAACGTTTTCGTCTGATAAGTGATTTTGGTTTTTTCCTTTTTCAAATTCACTCGATGCATCAATAAATAAGATATTGTCGTCATGCTTACGACATTTCTTGAATACAAGGATACATGTTGGAATACTGGTGCCATAGAATATATTTGAAGGTAATCCGATAATAGCGTCTAGGTAATTCTTTTCTTCAATTAAATATTTGCGTATTGCTTCTTCTGCTGCTCCACGGAATAGGACACCATGAGGCAATACAATAGCCATTGTTCCATTATCATCTAGTTGATGTATAAAGTGCTGGATGAAGGCAAAATCTGCTTTTGACTTTGGTGCTAGTTTTGCATAAGCACTAAAGCGTTCATCATCTTTAAATTTGTCATCTGCACTCCATTTTGCTGAGTATGGAGGATTGGCAACTATTGCTTCAAAGCGTTGTTCGATATGTTGTGGTTCTTCTATTGTATCAGCATTTTGAATATCGAAACGTTGGTAAGGAACATCATGTAGCAACATATTCATACGAGCTAGGTTGTATGTAGTTGATACCTTTTCTTGCCCGTAATATTTGTGTACTTTCGCTTCTTTACCTACACGAAGTAGCAAAGAACCTGAACCACAAGCACCATCATAAACATCACGAATTTCTGATTTTCCAGCAGTTACAATCTTTGCTAAAATCCTAGACACTTGTTGTGGTGTATAGAACTCACCAGCTTTTTTCCCTGCGTTTGCTGCGAATTGAGAAATCATGTATTCGTATGCGTCACCTAAGATATCAATTTCAACGTCATCTTGTAGGAATGGAATACTAGCAATATTAACAATTACTTTACTGATAAGATTTGTACGATCCTTAACTGTACGTCCTAAGCGTGAAGAAGCTAAATCCATATCATCGAATAGATTTTGGAAGTCGTCTTGGCTTTCCGTACCTAAAGTAGATGACTCAATTGCCTTTACACCATTCTGTAGCATCTCTACATCGAACTTACCATTTGCACCTTTTTCAATCTCTTCAAGAAAACGTGAGAACAGGAATTGTGGCTCTACAACATATCCTAACTCGTCAATAAGATATTCCGCTAAGTCCTCACGGTACTCGTCACTTTCCCATGCTTTTGCATAAGAGATGTTGTCATCTTTTAGTAACTTTTCTGCACGTGCTTCTACTTTCTCGGATAAGTAACGATAGAAAATTAATCCTAAGATATAATCCTTGAATTCGTTAGCATCCATTTGACCTCGTAAGTCATTTGCCATTGCCCATAATTTTTTATGTAATTCAGCTTGTTGTTGACGTTGTTTTTCACTTGTCGTCATAATAAATTCCTCCTTAAATTTGATTAATTCAGATTAATACTTTGGAATAATTTTTGTTGAATGTATAACTCTTCTAATTCACGTTTTTCTGCCAATAATGAATTCTTTAGCTTTTTCAATTGTGCAATTTTCCCGATAGTTTTTTGCTTTTGAAGAGATGGTAAGTTAATTTCTAAGTCCTTTAAATGAGAAAGCTTTAACAATGAAGTACTTGTTCCTTCACTTAACACAGATAATTGTTTTTGAATTGATGGATGCTCATTAAAGTACCATTCAAAGAAGGCTAAATCTACATCGCTAGTCAATTGAATTTTAATAAAGTTATTAGTTAATAGTAACCCACTATATTTCTCAGGTAACAAAGCAACTTTTTGGGTATGTGTGTGTAGAACTAAACTGTTTGTATCCGTTAATAGTTGTGGTGATAATTTTTCTTTAGGTACAGTTATTTCAGCACTTTTCTCATTCGATATTCTATAAGTTAGTCCAAGAGTTTCGTTAAATTGCTTAAGTGAAAACTGTCGTATATTTAATGTTTCGATGTTGTCAGAAAATGTTTCTAAACGATTTACAAAAGCCCCTTGTGTGAATTGTGCTTTTTCATAAAGTTTCACAACAACCCTCCTTTGATATTATTTAATATATCAAAACCTTCTTGTTTAATATAAACGATATTTTAAAAAATATCAACAAATTATAATGTGTTTTTTGATATTTTTTAAAATATCAAAAAGAGCGCTGGTTCTGCGCTCTTCTGTATAAATAGATATAACTAAGTAGATGGCTTTTAAGCACCATATTTTTCTGTAAAGTCACGGATAAATGATGTGATGTGTTTAATCGCTTTGTTTTTCTTCAAGAAGGAACCAGATAAGGAGTCCATAATAGCATTCTTTTCAATTAAGTTCGAGTATTCATAGGAAGATACTTGTTCACGTAATACGCTATCTTCAATGTCTACTTCTTTTGCAAAAGATGTGAGTTCCTGTTCGCTCATTTCTTCTTCATAGCGATTGTATGCATCAATTACAGATTCATTAGGCGCTAAAGAAGGTGCAACCTTGTCCAAGAAGCCTTTAATTAGTTCAATTTTTAGACGTAGCTTCGGATCAGATGCATGGTCTAATTCTTGCTTAATGAAACGGATTTCTTTTTCACGTTCTTTTTGGTCCTCAGTGTTCAAATTCGCAACCAGGTTCAAAATGTAACTGACATTGATTCGGTCTGTATGCATCAGTTCTAATTCAAAGTCGATATCATGCAGAATGGACTCTTTTGGCACATCACTACGCTTAAACTCTTCATAAACCTTAAAGTATTTGCTTTTGTAATCTTCGTAAGACTGCTGTGAAATCTTTAGTTCTGTTTCATCAAATTCGAAATCAGAAAATGACTGCAAACGTTGGAGCATTTTCGTAACATTTTTGAATGCTACAATGAATTTTCGTTTATCTTCTTCACGTTCTAGTTCATCTACTTCTTCAGGAATAACTGCAATTTCTCTCAATTTTACCAATGCTTCTTTAAAAGCTTTAAGATACTCATCGTAACTAGACATTAATACTGTATCTACATTATCTGTTCGAGAGAATAGCTTAATGGCATCATCTGTTTTTTCTTTTAGATTGCGGTAGCAAACGATGTTACCATATGGCTTTGTAGATTTCTCAACACGATTGGTACGACTATACGCTTGAAGTAAGTCATGATACACCATGTTTTTGTCTACATATAAAGTGTTAAGTGGCTTGCTATCAAAACCAGTTAGGAACATCTTCACGACAAGTAAAATATCGATTTGTGCATGCTTCACTTTCTTAGAAACATCGGAAAAGTACCGATCCCATGTCTCAGTAGAAAAGTCAGTGTTATACATCTTATTATAATCTACAATCATGCGGTCTAAGGCTTCACGAGAATGTTCGACAGTACCATCGCTTTCCTCATTTTGTCCATACGAGTAAATACCAGCAATCTTTAATTTGTGGTCCTTCTGTTTTAAAATGTCATAGTACTTAATAAGTGTCGGAATTGAATCGACTGCAAACAGAGCACAATAGCCTTTACTCTTTGAACGTCGAATATGATTATCTACTATATGGTCTGCTATTAAGTTGAGACGTCGCTCATCATGCCATACTTCATCGGTATTAATTGCTTGTACTTTTGTATCATCATCTTCATTAATATTTGCATAAAAAGTACGAATGTACTCGACAGAGAAACCAAGTACATTGCCATCTCGAATTGCATCTTTAATTAAATAATGATGTAGACACTTCTCAAATAGGTCAGCAGTTGTACGTCCATCCTGACTTTTATTCTCGACAAAGCGCGGTGTTCCAGTAAAGCCAAAGTATTGAGCGTTTTGAAAATGGCGATCAATTTCTTTTCTCATATCACCAAATTGACTGCGGTGGCACTCATCTATAATAAAGATTACACGCTCTTGCTTATATGGAGCCATTAGTTCTGCATATTTAGGGTTTTTTACAGCATTATTCATCTTATCAATCGTTGTAACTATAAAAGATCGCATCGGATCTTTTATTTGCTCAATAAGTATATCCGTTTTTTCAGTTCGGTCAACGGAACCTTTTTGAAACTTATTAAATTCTTGTATTGTCTGACTATCTAAATCTCGTCGATCTACAAGGAAAAATACTTTTTTAATACTCTCTTCGTCAGCTAGAATTTGACCAGTCTTAAAAGAGGTTAATGTTTTACCAGAGCCTGTCGTGTGCCAAATGTATCCATTATTCTTTGTTTCAGTAGCACGCTTTACTAGTGCTTCAACTGCATAAACTTGGTATGGACGCATGACCATTAACGCTTTATCTGTATCGTTAATAACCATGTAACGACTAATCATTTTTGCTAGATGGCACGGTTGTAAGAAAGCTTGACTGAACTCTTGCAAATTTGTGATTAGTACATTCTCCTCGTCAGACCAAAAGAATGTAAAGCCAAATTGAATGTCGTAGTCGGAGTTCGAGAAGTATTTCGTATCAATTCCATTAGTTACAACAAAGATTTGAAGGAAACGATACAAACCAGAAAATGTGTGACGACGATACCGCTGGATTTGATTGAATGCTTCTTTAAAATCTAAACCACGACGTTTCAGTTCGATTTGTACAAGTGGCAAACCATTAATAAGAACAGTCACATCATAACGATTTGTATAGATGCCTTTTACTGTTGTTTGAGTTGTTACTTGGAATAGGTTCTTGCACCAATCCTTTGTGTTTAGGAGTTCTACATATAATTGTGTACCATCTTCACGTTCAATCAGCAGCTTATCACGCAAGATTTTTGCAGAGTCATAAATGCTTTTTCCTTCAATTAACGTAAGTATTCTTTTAAATTCTATATCTGATAATGGTTGTCCATTTAGTTTATGTTCGTTGAATAAATTTAGTTGATGCTTGAAATTGGCTAATAATGCTTCATAGTCAGCAATCTTAACCGCCTTGTAGCCTTGATTTACTAGTTGTTTATGTAAATTTTTTTCTAGTTCTGCTTCAGACTGATATGCCATGTTGTAAACCCCCTTATTCCCATCTCCTTCTATTATACTTAAAAATATATAACCTGGTTTCATTTTTATATAATTTTCCATTAATGGATTGCAATTAGTAATTCTTTATTAATACGGTTAGTAGCTTACAGTATCCGTTTTTAATCAAAAAGTTGTATATATATTATTATCTTGAAAATAAAAAAGGAATCTAGTAGTTATTAATAAAGCGTTTGGATAATTTTGACTAAATAGATGGATAATGGTAAAGTAATGGTAGTTTACGCCTCGTAAAAGTAGTTATGAGGGAAATTGGTGAATTTCTGTCAAGCTTTATCTCAATTGTAATCACAAGGCTGACCCAGCTAATTACAATCGATAACGCTTCTGAATAACTTGGCATTTGGATACCTCCAATCGTCATAATTAACCAATTCAATATACTAATTATAGTATAAGCTATTAGTGCATTTAGTAGTCTCTTTATAGGTTCGCAATGGTCTATAATTTGAAAGGAGAGTATGCTTGCAAGGGTTTCTTTAATAGAGTAATAGGCTACGATTACATACCCTTGCTAGCTCTGCCAAATATGAATAAAAAAAAGTATCGTGTAAAGGGTTATAAGCATCTTGATAATAAAAAATCAATTGAAAAAGTCAAGGGTAAAATCCAGAATCCTCGATGGGTTGCTAAACATGGATTTTATCCGTTTATGCATTTTGAAATTAAATTTCAAAAGTATAGTAGGAAAGAAAAACAACCAAAAGAAAAAGTGCGTAAAATTTTTTATGCCTCTCACATTGATAGCTTTATATATAAGTACTATGGAGACAAGCTAAATAACCACTATAATTCTGTTGTAGATAAACTAGGTATTAATGAAGTTGCGACGGCATATAGAAATAGTTTTTCTGGAAAAAGCAATATTAACTTCGCTAAAGAAGTTATTGATTTTATAAAAGTGCAGAAAAGTGCATATATTTTTGTTGCTGACTTTACTAATTTCTTTGATACATTAGACCATAGGTATCTTAAAGAGAAAATCCGATATGTTCTAGACAAGGATACACTACCTGACGATTATTATAATGTCTTCAAGAATATAACAAGATTTAGTTACTTTATTAAAGATTCTATAGAAGCAGAATTAAAGACTAAGTACACTGAAAGTGAAATTAAAAATAGTTATAAATATTTCACAGAAGAGGAATTCAGAGCCTTTAAGTATAAAAATATTTACAAGAATTCTAAGAACTATGGAATTCCTCAAGGTGCAGGTATTAGTTCAGTTTGCTCTAATATTTATTTACTAGATTTTGATGAAAAAATTGAAAAGTATGTAAAAAAACAAAAGGGGATGTATAGAAGATATTGTGATGATTTAATTATAGTTATTCCTATTGAAGGAGAAGTCCAGGACTATAACTATCAAATTCACCAAAAAATTGTGGATGATATAAAAGAACAGATTCCAAATTTAGAAATACAACCCGAGAAAACAGGCAATTATTTTTATTCTGACAATCAGATTACAGATTTAGAATTTAATGAGACAAAATTAGACTATTTAGGGTTTAGTTTTAATGGGAAAGAAGTTCGAATTAGAGAAAAGAGTCTTTTTAAGTACTATACAAGAACATATCGTAAAGTAAGGATATGCAATCGGAAATCAAAAGAGTTTGGTCGTAAATCTTATAGGAGAGAGTTATATAAGAATTACACTCACTTGGGTAAGAGTAAGAAAGGACATGGGAATTTTCTTAGTTATACTGAGAGAGCACAAAGAATTTTTGATGAAAATTCTAATACAGTTAACCTTATGGAAACTCAAGTGAAAAATCATTGGAAGAGAATTAAGTCTCGTTTGGAAGAACCTAAATAAATTATTTGGAAGGTCTGACTCTTAGAGTTGGACCTTTTTAATAATGCTTAACTGAATCAATTAAGTGAGGTGAAATATAATATGGGGAAATCAATTGTAAAGAATCAGCATTATGTTCCTCAAAGATACCTAAGAAAATTTGCAGTTGCTCAAAAAAAGATAAATAAAAATAATTACCGCTTCAATATTTTTGATAAAGAAAAGCAAGAATCAAGAGAAAATCAGAATGTGGAGAATTATGCCTCTGAACGATACTTTTATGATGTAGACTTCCATAAACTTCTTGAAGAGGCAAAAGCGGAAGGGATTACTATTGAAGACGGAATTGAGGATTTGACCGATAAAGTAGATAAACAGCATTTAGAAAATGTATTTGCAACAAAAGTTGAAACCACAATGTTTGACCCCTTTGAAAATATCATTACAAAATATACATTAACACCAGCAAATATGTATACAAAAGTACAAGTAGTACCTGAGGAAGACAAGGCAATAATTGCCTACTATTTGGCAATCCAATTTGTAAGGACAAAAGAGTACCGAGAAAAGATAATTCAAATGTATGAAAAAGGTACAAAGCTATTACTTAGGAAGGGTTTAAAAAATGAAATTGATTCTGAATTTCTGGAAAGTTTAGAAATAAAGTTGAAAGAAAATAGGATTAATTTAATTCATAATGAGCAGTTAATAGACACAGAATTATTAGAATCATTTGCTCAGGTATTTTTAAAACATATATGGATTTTTGCTGTTAACGAAACAGAAAACTTATTTTATACATCCGATAATCCATTAGTTTTTTATGGTCATAAAGAACATCAAGGGCTAGGTAGTAAAGGTGTAGAAATAATTTTCCCAATTACACCAAAATTAGCGTTAGTGATGAGAGAAGTTGAACATTTCCAAAGAGATATACCGTTATACAATAGATTTATTCATATTCCTAAAGAATACATAAATTTCTATAATGAGCTTCAAGTAATTCAATCCTATAAGTATATTTTCTCAAAAGGCGAAAATTTACGTTTGGCTTTAGAGCTGATGGAAAAACATCCAGAACTTAAGGATATTAATAGGAATAGGTTTCTGATGGGATAAAAACCTCATTTAGATAAACTGTGGAGAACCCTATCAGTAGATAATTCAATTTAGGTAAACACAACTAAATCAATATGTCTGCATCAATACACTATCCATGTGGGTGTATAGTCAAAATCGAATTAGTATAAACCAAAGAGCCTTAACCTATGATGGTAAGGCTTTTTTTGTGTGATAGCTTTGAGCAGTTTCCGGTTTTCTAACTAAGAGATAACTATTAAACAATCTACCAGTCTGTCCTCTAGAAAAAGATCCAGAACTTTTTCCACTATACAACCTATATCCCTCCAAACTCACCACCCAAACGTAACATATTCCTAAGGAAAATGTTACGTTTCCCCAGTCTCACCAACCGAATATTCATCGTTTTCCTTTTTATCATTTTTATGACCTTTTCATAATATATTATTGAATTTGTTAAATAGGGAGGCAAGTAGGATGGAAAAGTTTACATACGAAACAGTGAAAAGCTATCAAAGTTTTGCTAGTTTGGAAGAAATGAATGAGGAGATTCGGCGTTTTTTATATAGATATAAGTCAACTTTGTCAAACGGAGCGATTAAGGTGATTCAGTATATCGCGAGGCATTCTTGTAAAGTTATAGGTGTTTCTTTTTCTAAAAACCAAACAATTGCATCTGCATTAAATTTAGGTGTTCGTACTGTAACACGATCGATCAAAAAATTCGTGGATTTTGGGCTTCTTAAAAAAATTCATACTGTGCGTGAAAACGGCAAGCAAGGGGTGAACATACTTGTCATTCAACCTTTTTCCACTAAGATGACCATGTATGTGACCACCCTAATAAAACTGAAAAGAAACTAGATTCACTCTGTGAGAATATAAAACCTTTTATCCAAAAAGAAGAAAATGCGACCACTGATACCACACCACCTCCATCTTCTTTTATAGAAAAGAAGGGACTAAAAGAAAACCCTTATGCATACATAGATAGCACGTTCTTACCACCGCTTGTTCATCCGGAATTTGTTAAAGTTGCCGATCCGTTTTTCAGTGCAATGGAGATATTCCAATTGTGGAAGCGTGTAACAATCGCCTATAACAAGATACCATTTGATCGCCCGCTAGAAGAATTAATAGAAGCCGTCGTACAATCTTTTAAAACTACCATCTTTATGCATAAAACGAAAAAGATACACACTACATTCGCTGGCTACTTTTACAATACGTTATACGCTAATTTCATTGTAGAGAAGCGGAAGGGAAATTATGAGGAATTTATGTTTGATGTGTTTTTGGAGAGGTTGGAAAGAGATGATGGAGGAAGAAGATACTATTAACAATGCGATATGACACTAGGGGAACGAACGGGGCAGTTGCTCGTCTCGATAAAACTTTGGACACCGGGACGGTTTGAGGCCACTGAAAAACAACTCCTAAAAAATGTAAATAAATAAAAAAAAGAAAACCTTCCTATCCAAATTTGGTATAATTAGTATCGACTAAGAAACAAATTATCCCAAAAAAGAAAGGAAGGCTTTCTTCTATGCTTAAAGAAAAAGATATGCAGTTAAGCATCTACTCCCTATTATACTTCAAAATTCCAGAAAACCATATACTCAAATTAGTACACGATGCCGTAGATTTTAGTTTTATTAATGAACTATTAGAAAGTACATATTGTAAATACTATGGTAGGCCTGCAAAAGAACCAGAGTTAATGGTTAAATTACTGGTACTTCAGTACCTTTATAAGCTTTCAGATGAGCGAGTTATTGAAGATGCGTCTCTCAATTTGGCATACATGTATTTTTTAGGCATTAATCCTGATGAAGAATTGCCCGATCCTAGTTTACTCTCTAAATTCCGAAAACAACGATTACAGGACGTTACATTAGATGATATCATCGTCGCATTTGTTCGCCAATGTGTGGAAAAAGGTATTATCAAAAATACTGGTGTAAGTATTGATAGTACTCACACAGAAGCAAACACGTTCAAAGCAACGGTAGAAAGAGTCATGAAACGTCTATCTAAGAAAATCTTTAAAACTTTAGAAAAAGAACTCGAAGATGTTCCAAGTGAAATTAATCGAGAGATTCCTGATTACAAAGAGATAGAAGACCATAAACAAGCAAAGCAAACAATGAAGACGTTTCTAGAAGAAACGATTTCTACAGTAGAAACACATATCGATTCGACAACTATTCCCGAA